>VGDO01000041.1 GCA_016869645.1 Alphaproteobacteria bacterium | reverse complement strand
TGAGGTGTCAACCGGCGGGAGAGCATGCAGGGTGACTATCCCTTTCCGTAGTCCCGCTTGACGAAGTCGGCAGCCTTTTCGCCGATCATGATCGCGGTGATGTTGGTCTGGCATTTGACCACGCTGGGCATGATCGAGGCGTCGGCGACCCGCAGTCCCAATACGCCGTGCACCTTGCAGTCGGCCCCGACGACGGCATTCGCATCGTCGGCACGGCCGAGCCGGCAGGTGCCGGCGACATGGTAGAAACCAGCTGCCTTCTGCCTGATCCACGCCCTGAACTCGTTGCGATTGCCGGACAGCAGCCGATCGGGATCGGCATTCGGCGCCACGACATTGTTGAGGAACCAGCGCCGGAAATTCGCCGGCCCGTCCATCAGCCAGGTCGCCAGCTGCGATCGCGCGGCGTTGAGCGCCGTACCCTGGTTCAGCCGACGCACGCGCTCGGAATAGGTCGCCAGGAACAGTTCAAGGGCGGCACCGTCGTTGAGCGCGACCTTGCCTAATTTGACGGAGCGGCGAATGCCCTCCGCCAGCCGGTCGACATCGCGCTCATCGGCCAGAAAATTGAAATCGACCGCGGGCTCACCGAAAGGATCGGACGGCCTCAACCGCACCGTGCCGCGCGAGAATGGCTGCTGGACCAGGACGGCGATGTAGCCGAGCCGCAGACCGAGCGCGTGCCAGCTCGTCTTGTTGGCGATGACCAGATACATGTCGAGCGGATCGGTACCGGCCGCAGCCGAGGAATAGCGCAGCGACAGATGCGCGTGCGCTCGCATCGCGGCGGGCTGGGCGGCGCTGCGCGGCAGGAAAGCCGCCACCGTGACGGACGGATGCTCCTGGAGATTCCGGCCGACGCCCGGCCGGTCGTTGACCACCACGATGCCCGCCGCTTGGAGATCGGCCGCCGGCCCGATCCCGCTGCGCATCAGCAGCGCCGGCGAATGCAGCGCGCCGGCACAGACGATGATTTCGCCTGCGTCGATCGTCATCGCCTCGCCGCCGCGCGCGACACGCACACCGACGACCTTGCTGCCTTCGATCACGAGAGCGGCAACATGCGTGTCCGTCATGATCTCCAGATTGGAACGACGGCGCACCTCTGGTGTCAGGTAGCCCATGGCGGTGGACACGCGCCGGTCGGGCAGATTGTTCATCGGCACCGCGCAGAAGCCCGCCTCCTTGCGCTCGAGATTGAGGTCGGGAACGAAGCCGTAGCCCTGTCGCTCAAGCTCATTCTCGATCGAGCGGCAGAAGGGTGGCCATTCCGCGCGGTCGTGGCGGCGCAGCGGAATCGGCCCTGCGTCGCCATGCTCGGGGCCGGTGAAGTTCAGGTCCTTCTCGAGCTTGCGGTAGTAGGGCGCGACATTCGCCCAGCTCCATTCCGGCCCGACGATCCGCGCCCAGCCGTCGAAATCGCTGACATGGCCGCGCAGTGCGACCATGGAGTTGATGCTGGAGCCGCCGCCCAGCACACGCGCCTGGGTAAAGGGCGCCTCGGCCCGGCCCGCCGCCTTCGACCAGCTGATCTTGAGGCCGGGCCAGTGGTAAGCGGGGTTATATGCCGCGATATAGAACGGATCGCAGATATCATCAGGCTCGCGACCCGGTTCCGTATCGGCACCCGCCTCGATCAGCAGAACCTTGAAGGACGGGACCTCGGACAGGCGCGCTGCCAGCGCGCAGCCGGCGGAGCCGCCACCGACGACAATGAAATCAAATCGAGTCGGAAAGGACGTCACTCACTCCCTCCCCTGCCAAAGTAGGGCGCGACCACGAGTCGCGCCCAGGCCGGCAGGTCGTGCTTCGCACGACCGGGAGGCGCGCGTTCGCACGCAGGGGAGGAAGCAAAAGCGAACGAGAAGGATCGTGTGCTTGTGTCTCACGGATTCCGCAGGTTCTCGCGCAGCGTCGTCCCGGCATATTCGCGCCGGAAGACGCCGCGACGCTGCAGCTCGGGCACGACCGCGCGGCAGAACTGCTCGTACATCTGGGGGAAGACATTGGGCGTGATGACGAAGCCGTCGCAAGCTCCCGATTCAAAAAAATCCTGCATGCGATCTGCGATCATGGCGGGCGTGCCGACGATCGGCGGGCTTTGCGTGTTGCGCTTGACCACCTGCGCGAAGGTCATGCCCTCGGCCTCTTTGATCCGATCGATCCGGTCGCGCGTTCCCTGCACGCCCTGATTGCCCTGCGAGGCATCGACAACCTTCTCGTCCAGCACCACCTTGGAGAGATCGACGCTGAGCGAGCTCGAGCTCGACGCCAGATGCATCTCCGGATCGGGCAAGGCGTCAATATAGGCGGCACGCTCTCGCGCGATCGATTCGGTCTCGCCGATCACGACCGATGTGGCAGCCAGGATCCGGCAATCGGCTGGATCGCGGCCCCGCTCTGCGACCCGCCTCTTGATGTCCTTCGTAAAGGTCAGCAGATCCGATTTCCGATACTGCATGGTGAAAACCAACTCGGCCCAGCGCGCGGCGAATTGGCGGCCGCGTTCCGAGGCTCCGGCTTGCATGAGGATCGGCCGATCCTGCGGCGAGCGCGGGATGGAGAGAGGTCCGCGCGTCTTCACCCAACGCCCTGAATAGTTCTGGTACTTGACCTTGCTTGGATCGGCGAAGATGCCCTTCGCCTTGTCGAGTACGAAGGCATCCGCCTGCCAGCCATCCCACAAGGCGCAACACGCCTCGACAACCTCATCGGCATGGTCGTAGCGCAGCTCGCGCGGCGGAATGTTATCCAGTCCGAAATTCTGCGCCTCGAGATCGGTCGAGGAGGTCAACATGTTCCAGGCGACACGTCCCCCGCTGAGGCGGTCGAGCGAGGCAAGCATTCGGGCAAGGTAGTATGCAGGGATCAGCGTGGTCGACAGCGTGACGCCGAGCCCGAGATGCCTGGTCACGCGCGCCATGAGCGGCAGCACGGTCATCGGATCGAGGAAGCTGATCTGGCCGGCGCCTTGCACATAAGTGGCGAAGCTGCCGCCGTGGGTGTCGTAAAGGCCGAGCAGATCGGCATAGAAGCAGCCATCGAAGCGGGCCGCCTCGAGCAAACGCGCGATGTCCTCGTAGCGGCTCGGCTCGAAGATGTCGTCGAGTGTCGCCTCGGGATGCCGCCACGAGCCGACATGGAGCGCAGTCGGCCCGGTCTTCAGATAGGCGATCAGGTGCATCCTGCGGCGAGACGTCATGCGCGAAACGTTGTGGCGCGGCCAATCCGCTGTCAAGGCAAGGCGGCGATCGTCCGGCGCCGGGCTGCGCTAGTTCTCGATACCCAGCTGTGCACGCCAGTTGCGGCTCGGCAGCAGATTGATCACCAGCAGCACCAGCGCGACACCGAGCAGCCCGGCCGCGATCGGTCGCGTCAGGAAAATCGCGTAGTCGCCGGACGACATCGCGAGCGACTGGCGCAGCGCCGTCTCGATCATGGGAGCCAGCACGAGGCCCAGCACGATCGGCGCGACCTCGAAATCGAGCTTGCGCAGCACGTAGCCGAGCCCGCCCATGGCGATCATGATCCAGACGTCGATCACGTTCTGCCCCGCGGCGTAGACGCCCAACACCGAGAACATGAGGATGGCCGGATAGAGATAGGCGTAGGGCACGCGCAGCAAGTTCACGAACAGCCCGACCATCGGCAGGTTGAGCGCCAGCAGCACGAGATTGCCGACATACATGCTGGCGACGAAGCCCCAGAAGAGCGAGGGCTGTTGTTCCATCAGCAGCGGGCCGGGCGCGATGCCATGCACCATGAGTGCGGCGAGCATGACCGCAGGGATCGGTCCGGACGGCACGCCGAGCGCCAGCATGGGCACGAAGGCGCCGCAGGCCGCCGCGTTGTTCGCCGTCTCCGGGCCGGCGACACCCTCGACCGCGCCCTTGCCGAAGCGCTCCGGCGTCTTCGACAGGCGTCGCTCCAGGGCATAGCTGACGAAGGACGAGATGATGTGCGCCGAGCCGGGCACGATGCCGATGAGGAAGCCCAGCACCGTGCTGCGCCCGATCGGACCGACGGAGCGGCGCAAATCGTCGCGCGTGGGCACGAGCTCGGCCAGCTTGGGACGCTGCGGCTTGGGCGGCACGGCGCGGCCGGCCGCCAGCAGGATCTCCGAGACGCCGAACAGGCCGACCGCAACCGGCACGATACCGATGCCGTCGCCGAGCGCCACGATGCCGTACTGGAAGCGCATGTAGCCGCTCATCAGATCGATGCCGATCGTGCCGGAGAAGAGGCCGAGTGCCGCCATCGCCAGGCTCTTCGCCATCGAGCCGCCGCTGAGGAAGGCGAGCACGATGAGGCCGAGCGTCAGCAGCGCGAAATATTCCGGTGGGCCGAATTTGAGCGCGAGCGAGGCGAGCGGCGGCGCCAAGAGCATCAGCGCGATGATGCTCAATGTGCCGCCGATGAAGGAGCCGAAGGCGGCGATGGCGAGCGCGGGCCCGGCGCGCCCCTGCTGAGTCATGGCGTAGCCGTCGACGCAGGTCATGACGGAGGCCGCCTCGCCGGGAATGCGCATCAGGATCGAGGTCGTCGATCCGCCATACATGGCACCGTAATAGATGCCGGCGAGCAGCACGATGGCGGTCGTCGGGCTGAGCCCGAAGGTCGCCGGCAGCAGCAGGCTGATGCCGGCCAGCGGACCGACTCCGGGCAGCATGCCGACCAGCGTGCCGACCAGGCAGCCGATCACCGCAAACAGCAGCACTTCGGGACTGAGCGCGACCGAAAATCCGAGCGCAAGATTGGCGAGCGTGTCAGCCACTCGGGCGCTCGCGATCAGAAGCCGAAGGGTCCGCGCGGCAGCGGCACGCGCAGCAGATCGGCAAAGAGGAAGAAGGATGCACACGACAGGACGAGCGCGACGGCCAGTGCGGGCAGCAGGGGCCGACGCTCGACCACGATCAGCAGGATGGCGAGCAGGCCGAACATCACGGTGCGGAAACCGAGCTCCTCGAACGCGAGAGCCGCAGCACCCAGTGTCGCCAGCAAGACGAACGTGCGCGGTGCCTCGCCCCAGTCGATCTCGCCGATCGACGGACCGCCGCCGCACAGGGCGAGCCACAATCCGAGCCCGCCGAGCAGCACGGCTGTCAGGAGTGGCGCAAAGGCGGGACCGGGCCGGCCCAGCGTGCCCATCGGCAAGGTGCGCGTTGCCCAGCCAATGGCCAGCGCTCCGACGACGAGCAGAATGCCGGCTACGCGATCGCGGCTGAGATGGCCTGTCATGGGATCAGCTTACGCGCGTGAACCCGTCGGCGCTCCATCCTTCGCTCCCCACGCCGTGGTGGACGACGAACAGCCGGTCGGGATCGTACTTGTTCTTCACGTCGAGCAGTCGGGGATAGTTCGGCCCCCATGCGGCGCGTTGCCACGCCTCTTCGAAGTAGTCGCACTCCGAAACATAGCTGGCGGGCGCCGGCACCACGCGACGCAGCTCCTTCATCGCCGCGTCTATGGCACCGCGGCGCTCGCGCGCGATCGCCACATCGGGTTCACGGTCGGCGATACCCGGATACGAAGGCGGCTCCGCGCCGCCGCTGATCGCCAGCGCGAAGGCATCAAGCACCGCCGGATTCGTCGCCGTGTCCCGGGCGGATTCGATCGCATCGGCGGGCGCGCCGGCCAGCCCCTTGTTGACATGGAGCGACAATTCCCAGTGACGGCTCGCCGCGTACAGAGCGTCGCACAGCCGCGCCTGCTGGTCCGCTTTCAAAAGAGCAGCCGGCAGCCACAGCGACTGGAAACCGGACAGGAACTGGCCGACCTGGCTGGCGTCGCCCGCCCAGAAGACATTGCCTTCAAGTGCACCGGGCCGGTCATCGGCGACGACGATGCCGGGAAGACCGCGCAGGAACGCTGGATCCCAGAAGCGGCGCGCGGGCACCGCCACAATCTGGGTCGGCGTCAGGATGCGGAACTCTCCTGACGATTGCTCGAGCCAATCGAGGAAGGGGCGCCAGACTGCCTCCGCCTGCGATTGGTCGAGACCCTGGAACACCATCCTGACGGCCAACACGTTGTCGGGACGAAAGACGAGCTGCTCACCCCAATGCGGATTGAAGAGGTCTTGGCCATAGAGCTCGACGATGCGCGCGATCAAGCGGCGATAGGCGGCATCCGTCGTCGCGCCGACGACGAGATTGACGGCACCGAAGGACACCGGCAGTTCGCGCGTCCCGAGCGTGACCCTGGTGACGACGCCGAAACTGCCACCGCCGCCGCCCTTGAGTGCCCAAAAAAGGTCCGCGTTGGTGCACGCATTGGCGATCCGCGTCACACCGTCGGCGGTGACCATCTCCGCCTCCAGCAGTGCGGCCGCTGCCGTGCCGTAATTCTTCGAGAAGCTGCCGAAGCCCCCACTCTGGACCAAGCCGCCGACGCCGACGGTGAGGCACCCGCCGCCCTGAACGTAGCGCCCGGCTTTGACGCTCACCTCGTTGTAGACGCTCAGCCAGACGGCCCCTGCGCCGATCGAGACCGCCGGCTGCGGCGCGGCCTGTCCGGTGCAACTGACGGCGACGAAGGCGTCGTGCAGGACGATCTCGTTCATCCGCTTCGTCCAAACCAGCAGCGAGTCCTTGGCGTTCGACGTGCCGTGGTAGCTGTGCCCGCCGCCTTTCACGACCAGACGCAGCCTGTTCATGCGCGCGAAATTCACAGCGGCGGCAACGTCGGACGCATTGCGCGCAGCGACCGCATACATGCTCGGCTCGGACACCCAGGCGTCGGTCCATCCGAGGGTCTGGGTCAGCGCGACCTCATCGCCGATGAAGTACGGATTCTTGAGCTTGCGAAACAGGTCGGCGCATTCCTCTCCACCGGGGGCGCCGGCGCACGCGGCAAGCGGCGAGCGCACGCGGATGAGCTGGCCGCCGACCTCGCGATCGAGCCGCTCCCACGCCACCGCGTCCGGCCACGCCGCATCGGTCGGACGGACGCGACGGAACGCATCGGGCCGCGCTGCCGGCGGCGGCTGCGCGGCTTGCGGCGCGCACGACGCGAGATAAGGCAGCAGGGGGAGCGTCCCTGCGCCCTCGAGAAACCTGCGACGATCTATGGAAGACACCCGGTTACGATTCCCTCCCCTGCGCGAAGCGTGGGGGAGGGTCGGGGTGGGGGCCCGCAGCGGCACATGCGACCGCTAAAGGGCCCCCTCCTCGATCCTCCCCTGCTCAAGAGCGGGGAGGAGGTGGGAAGGTCAATCCACCCGCCCGATATTCTTCACCGCCTTGGCCATCGCCTGGGCGTCGGCATCCCAGAACTTCTTGAACTCCGGCGCATCCAGATAGGCGATCGGCGTCTGCAACTTGTCCATCGCCGATTTGAACTCGGCGTCCTGCACCGCTTGGCCCATGGCGTCGCGCAGCGTCTTGAGGATAGGCTCGGGCGTGCCGGCGGGCGCGAAGACGCCGGCCCAGATCAGGAACTCGACCTCCTTGTAGCCCAGCTCCTGGAAGGTCGGCACGTCCGGCATCGCCGAGATGCGCTTCGGGCCCCAGTTGCCGAGCGCGCGCAGCTTGCCCGCCTGGATCTGCGGAATCACCACGCCCGGGCCCGAGGCGAGCGCCTGGACATGGCCGCCGAGCAGCGCCGTCATGGCCGGGCCAGCGCCGTTGAACGGCACATGCTTCAGCTTGATGCCCGCGGCATGGGCGAACATTTCCATGGCGAGGTGCAGCGTGCCGTAGAGGCCCGAGGAGGAATAGGAAATCTGCCCGGGCCGCGCCTTGGCGTCGGCGACGAACTCGGCGACCGTCTTCCACGGGCTGTCGGCCGGCACGACCAGAATGGTCGGGTCGGCGCTGACCAGCGCGATCGGCGCGAGCTGGCTCATCTGGTAGGCGGGCTGGCGGTCGAACAGCTTGTCCGCCTCGGGAATGACCGAGATGCTCGAAAGCGCGGTCATGATGGTGTAGCCGTCCGGCTTGGCATTGGCGGTCGCCGCCATGCCGACCGCACCGCCGGCGCCCTGGCGGTTCGACACCACCACGGGCTGCTTCAGCACCTTCTCGAGAGCCGCCGCCACCGGCCGCGCGGTCTGATCGGCGACGCCGCCCGGCGGGAACGGCACGATCATGGTGATCGGCCTGGACGGAAACTTCTCCTGCGCGACGGCACAAGGCACGGCCAGGCCGGCCGTCATGACCACGGCCAGGATGATCGGCAATCCCTTCATGAGGTTCCTCCCTGAGCACCAATTGCTGGTCAAGATACCATGCCCGGCCGCGGCGAACACACGGCGGGGCCACGAGTCGCTCGTTTCCGTGTCCAGCGCCGCCCGTTCGATGCCACGGACGCCGCGGAATTCCCGCCTGCTTGCCCCCTGCTTCCCCGCCCCCCTATAGTGCCGGCTCATGACGGCATTGCGGCCCGGCGGCCAACGCCATTACCCCTACCGCCATCTGCTTGGCATCGAGGGGCTGTCGCCCGACGAAATCCACTTCCTGCTCGACCGCTCGGAGACCTATGTCGAGCAGAACCGGCGCGCCGACAAGAAGGGTTCGTCGCTGCGCGGCCGCACCATCATCAACCTGTTCTTCGAGAACTCGACGCGCACGCGCACCAGCTTCGAGCTGGCGGGCAAGCGGCTCGGCGGCGACGTCATCAACATGTCGGTCTCGACCAGCTCGATCAAGAAGGGAGAGACGCTGATCGACACGGCCATGACCCTGAACGCCATGCACCCCGATGTGCTGGTCGTGCGCCATTCGGAGTCGGGCGCGGTCAAGCTCCTGTCGGAGAAGGTCAACTGCGCCGTCATCAACGGTGGCGACGGCAGTCATGAGCATCCGACCCAGGCGCTGCTCGACGCGCTGACCATTCGGCGCCGACGCGGCCGGCTCGACGGGCTGACCGTGGCGATCTGCGGCGACATCGCGCATAGCCGCGTCGCGCGCTCGAACATCCATCTGCTGAACACCATGGGCACGCGCGTCCGCGTCGTGGCGCCGACCACGCTGCTGCCCAATTCGATCGACCGCTTCGGCGTCGAGGTGTTCACCGACATGCGCCGCGGCCTCGAGGGATGCGACATCATCATGATGCTGCGCCTGCAGACCGAGCGCATGAAGGGCAGCTTCGTGCCGTCGATCCGCGAATATTTCCGCTTCTTCGGCCTCGACCGCGAGAAGCTGGCCGCCGCCAAGCCGGACGCGCTGATCATGCATCCCGGTCCGATGAACCGCGGCACCGAGATCGACAGCGAGGTGGCCGACGACATCGACCGCAGCCTGATCCAGGAGCAGGTCGAGATGGGTGTCGCCGTGCGCATGGCCTGCCTGGAGATCCTGGCCGAGAACCTGCCCGACCGCAGCTTGAGGAACGCACCGTGAGTTTCGCGTCACCGGGTGCGCCGACGCCTGCGCGGCGCGTTGCCTATCTGAACGCGCGCCTGCTCGACCCGGCGAGCGGCATGGACATGGCGGGCCAGGTGCTGACCGAGGGCGGCCGCATTGTCGACGTCGGCGCCAATCTGTTCCCGCCCGACCTGTTTCGCGACAATGCGCCTGATAACGCCGAGGCGATCGACTGCAAGGGAATGTGCCTCGCGCCGGGGCTGGTCGACATGCGGGTCCAGCTGCGCGAGCCGGGCGAAGAGCACATGGAGAACATGGCCTCGGCGAGCCAGGCGGCCGCTGCCGGCGGCGTCACCACCATGGTGGCGTTGCCCAACACGCAGCCGGTAATCGACGACGTGTCGCTGGTCGAATTCGTCGCGCGGCGCGCGCGCGAGATCGGCGTCACGCGCATCCGCACCTATGCGGCGGCGACCAAGGGATTGCACGGCAAGGAGCTGACCGAGCTCGGCCTCATGGCGGAGACCGGTGCCGCCGGCTTCACCGATGGCACCAAGGCAATCGCCAGCGCCGTGGTGATGCGCCGCGCGCTCAGCTATGCGCGCATGTTCGGCAAGATCATCGTCCAGCATCCCGAGGAGCCCGCGCTCGCCGGCGAAGGCGCCATGAACGAAGGCGAGATCGCCTCGCGCCTCGGTCTTGCCGGCATTCCGCCGGCCGCCGAGATCATGATGGTCGAGCGCGATCTGCGCCTCGTCGAGCTGACCGGCGGTCGCTATCACGCGGCGCACGTGTCGACCGGCGAAGCGATCGACGCCATCCGCAAGGCCAAGCGCCAGGGCTTGGCCGTCACCTGCGATACCGCGCCGCATTACTTCGCGCTCAACGAGACCGCGGTCGGCGACTACCGCACCTTCGCCAAGGTCTCGCCGCCGCTGCGCGACGAGATGGACCGCCGCGCGGTCGTCGAGGGCCTGGCCGACGGCACGATCGACGCGATCGCCAGCGATCACGCGCCGCACGACCAGGAAGAAAAGCGCCTGCCCTTCGCCCAGGCCGCCTTCGGCATCATCGGGCTGGAGACGCTGCTGCCGCTGTCGCTCGAGCTCGTGCACAACGGACATCTCAAACTGCTGCAGGCGCTCGGTGCCTTGTCCCACCGGCCCGCTGCGATCCTCGGTTTCGAGGGCGGCCGGCTGGCGCGCGGCGCGCCCGCCGATTTCGTGATCTTCGATCCGGACAAGCCAGATCGTATCGAGGAAGCCCGCTTCCGTTCGAAGTCGAAGAACAGCCCGTTCGACGGGCGACCAGTTCAGGGCGCGGTGCTGCGCACCGTGATGGACGGCCGTACCGTCTTCGAAGCGGGTGCCGAGCGCGCAAAGCGCGGCGGACGCGGGGATTGAACATGCCAAGCCCGCTCGGCAGCTTGGAATACACCTGGCCGTTCTTCGCGGCGGCGATCCTCGGCTATCTGATCGGCTCGATCCCGTTCGGTCTCGTGCTGACGCGCCTCGCCGGCTATGGCGACATCCGCAAGATCGGCTCGGGCAATATCGGCGCGACCAATGTGCTGCGCACCGGCAGCAAGGGCCTGGCGCTCGCCACGGTGCTGCTCGACGGCGGCAAGGGTGCCGCCGCGGCGCTCTTCTTCGGCCAATGGGGACCGGACATGGCCGTGCTCGCCGGCGCGGGCAGCTATGTCGGCCACTGTTTCCCGGTCTGGCTGAAATTCAAGGGCGGAAAGGGTGTCGCGACTGCGGCCGGCATTCTGCTCGTGATCGCCTGGCAGGCGGCCCTGGTCACATGCGCGACCTGGCTCGTCGTCGCAATCGTGTTCCGCATGTCCTCGCTCGCGGCGCTCGTCGCGGCCACGCTGGCGCCCGTCTACGCGTGGTATCTGGTCGGCAACCAGGCGGCCCAGCTCGCCCTGTTCCTCGCCGTGCTGATCTACATCCGCCACCACGAGAACATCGGGCGGCTGATCCGGGGCACGGAATCGAAGATCAGCTTCAGATCGAAGAAGCCGCCGCCGACTGAAAACGCGTCCAGCTAGGCCAGCTCCGGCGACAGCCTGCCCTCGTCAACCACGGTCTTGCCGTCGAGCGTGATCGTGCAGTTGCGCAGCGGCAGGTCGAAATGTCCCAGCGTGAACCGGTTGGCGAACTGGTTGGCACCGGTCGAGAAGAGGAAATTGCCGGCGAAGACGCGCAGCTCGGTGCCGTGCACCTGGTTGCGGTCGTACATGGTCAGCGCGTCCCAGCGCGCGTTCGGGTTCATGCCCCAGCCGACATGGGATGACGCGTAGGCGTTGCGGTCGCCCCAGGCGTCGATGTAGCTGCGCATCAGGTCGGCATCGAGGCCCCTGCCCTCGATGCTCGTGATGTAGTCGCCCTCGAGCCGCATGGTGATCGGGCTTTCGAGATAGCGCTTGAATGTCAGGTTCACGTCGCCCGCGTCCATGACGAGCGTGCCGTTGACGGCGCCCGCGCGCGGATAGCAGGCGCACAGCCCGCCCGGCCAGTGCGTGACGCCCTTGGGCTTGTCGGTAAAGCCCCAGCCGCCGCCGCCCTTGTTGTCCTGCATGTCGATGACGAGATCGGTGCCGGCCTTCGACGTGACGCGCATCTCCTTGGCCGCCTTCATCATCGCGACGCCGCGCTCGACCTTGGGTCGGAGCGCCGGGTCCGGGACCAGGCGCTCGAGCAGCTCGGGGTGCTCGTTGCTGATCATCATCACGCGGGTGCCTTGCGCCAGGATGTCGGGCAGCTCGATCGCATGCAGCATGCCCTCGACCGTCACGTCGACGACCATGGCGGACGACGCCAGCGAGGCGATCGCCGCGCGGTTGCGCTGGACGGCGACCGAGCAGCCGGTCGAACGGATCGGGATCGAGGTCTCGACCGGCGGGGTCGGCATGACCACGTGGAAGGGCTTGGCGCCGATCTTGTGCAGCGCCAGCTCGCTCAGCTCGACGTTGACGCGGCGCGACTGGGTTTCCGACAGGATCGCGACCTCGTCGCCCTTGGCCACCCGGCACAGCTCGAACACCCGCGCGAAGCAGTCGATCCACTTGCCTTCGATACGTTCCGTCATCATGACCCGTCTCCACACGACCTGCCTCGCGTCGATCGCCAATATAGTTCGGCTGATACGCCAAGGCATCCCCCGAAATGATTGCATTTGCCCGATTCTTGGCGCCCTCTACCCCTGCGTACGCGTTGACGCCGGGATTGAAAACCATTGGGATAGGACACCCCGCCGCACGGGGGCCCGCAGAAAGATTTTGCCATGCCACGAACACAGACGAAGCTGGCGCCGAAAGACGCGCTGAAGCTGCTCGATCGGCTGGGCCGACCGGTCTGGCTGATGGACGCATCCGGAACCGAGACCCGCTGGGCCAACGCCGCCGCGCGCGCCCACGGCCGGATCCAGCTCGACGGCGCCGTGACGCTCAAGCCCCGCAGGACGAATGGCGCAGTGCGGCTGCGCCTGGTCTCGGGCGGGCAGGGCGGCAAGCGCGGCAATGGCAAGACGTTCGACGCGGAGGGACAACGCATTCGACTGGCCGACGGCAAGGCCGGGCTGCTCGTGGCGGGTGCGGTCGACGGCAAGCCGGCATCGCGCGGCGGCTCGCAGGCGCTCGAGAAGGAAAATCGCCGGCTCAAGCTCGAACTCGTGGAGCGTCGCGCCGACGAAGCGCGCTTCCATGACATGCTCGACGCCGCCCAGGGCTGGGTCTGGGAGATGGGGCCCGACCTGCGCTTCACCTACACCTCCGCCAATGTGCGCAAGATCTTCGGCGTCGACCCCGAGTTCTACCGCGGCAAGTCGCGCGACGAGTTGCCGGCACCGGGCGAGGATCCGGAGAAGATGCGGCGCCACATGGACGATCTGCGCGCGCACCGACCGTTTCATGACTTCCGCTATCGCCTCGCGCGGCCCGGCAAGCCGCCGATCGAGGTGACGCTGAGCGGCAAGCCCATCGTGGACGGAGCCGGGCGCTTCCTCGGGTATCGCGGCACCGGCGCCGATATCACGAGCCAGGTCGAAGCCGCACGCGCCATCCAGCAGAGCGAGGCGCGGCTGCGCCATCTGTTCGACACCAGCCCCGTCGGCATCGCGATCAGCACCTTCGAGGGGCGCAACCTCTACGTCAACCAACAATACGCCGGCATGCTGGGCTACAGCCGCGAGGCCTTCATCGCCATGCCGACGATCGGACTCTACGCCGATCCGGCGACGCGCAAGCGCCTGATCGGCATTTACGACCGCGACGGCAGGGTGAGCAACGTCGAGGTCGAGCTCAGGCGCGCCGACGGCGCGACGTGCTGGGTTCTGATGTCATGGGAGCCGACCGAGCACGAGGGCGAGCCGGTCCGCATCATCTGGGTCGTCGACATCACCGAGCGCAAACGCCGCGAGGCCGAGGAAGCGAAGAAGACCGACTTGCTCGAGGCGACGCTCGCCAACATGACCGAAGGCATCGTGGTGATCGACCGCAACCGTACCATCGCGATCATCAATGAGCGCGCCAGCGAGCTGCTCGAGCTGCCGCGCGACCTCGTGAAGGCCGGCACGCCGCAGGAAGTTTCCCTGCGCTACCAAGCCGAGCGCGGCGACTACGGGCCGGGCAATGTCGACATGCTGGTGCGCGAGCGCATGGCGACGCTGTTCGGCAGCCAGGCGGTCCAGCACTTCGAGCGCAAGACGCCGTCGGGCCGCATCCTCGACGTGCGCGGCCGCACCATGCCCGACGGCAGCACGGTCCATACCTACATCGACGTGACGGAGTCGCGCCAGCGCGAGGCCGAGATCGCCAGCAAGACGGCGCTGCTGCAGGCGACGGTCGACAGCATGGCCGAGGGCATCCGCGTGTTCGGCGCGGACAACCGCTTCATGCTGATGAACGATCGCGCGATCGAAATGCTCGAGCTGCCGCGCGAGCTGTGCCAGCCCGGCATGTCGCAGGAGGCGGCGTTGCGCTACCAGGCCGCGCGCGGCGACTACGGGCCGGGCGATGTCGAGGAACTGGTGCGCCAGCGCACCGAGTTCCTGATCGGCGAAGAGGTTCACGACCGCTTCGAACGCCGCACGCCGTCCGGCCGCATTCTCGAGGTGCGCGGGCGCGTCATGCCCGACGGCAGCCGGGTTCACACTTATACCGACGTCACCGAGGCGCGCCGGCGCGAAGAAGCGCTGCGCCAGAGCCAGGAGCAGCTCCGCGCCATCGAGAGCGCGATCCAGATTCCCTACAGCCTGACCGAGGCGGATACGGGCAAGATCTTCCTGACCAACGAGCACTTCGACCGGCTGTTCGCGCTCAATGCCGACACGACCGATCCGGCAGCCGTGACGCGCTTCTGGAACGAGCCGCTGTTGCGCTGGGTCAACCCGGAAGACCGCGCGCGCATCATGGAGTTGCGCAAGCGCGAAGGCCGTGCGGTGAATTTCGAGGCCCATATGCGCCGTGCCGATGGCACCACCGTATGGGTGTGGATGTCGCAGGCCGACCTGGTCTACGACGGCCGCACGGTGACGCTGGCGAGCTGCATCGACATGACCGAGCGCAAGCGGCTCGACGAGGATCTGCGGCTCAGCCAGGAACGCTACGCGCTCGCCGCCGAGGGCGCCAACGAGATCATCTGGGACTTCGACCCCGCCAAGGGCGAGACCACATTCTCCTCGCGCGCCTGCACGCTGTTCGGCCACGAGGAATTCAAGGGACGCACCATGACGCCCGAGGTGTGGCGCCGCTTCATGCACCCCGACGACTATCCGCGCTTCAAGAATGCGGTGCTGCGCCACGTCAAGCGCCAGACCGAGGTCTATCAGTGCAACTACCGGGTCCTCACCAAGGCCGGCCACTACCTCTGGGTGATGGACCGTGGCCTGGGGCAATGGGACGCCAACGGACGCATGTATCGTATGGCCGGCTCAATGGGCGACATCACTGAGCTCAAGCGCGCGACCGAGCGCGCCGAGGAACTGGTCGAGCAGCGCACCGCCGAGCTGCGCAAGGCGATCGAGCAGACCGAGACCGCGCGCAGCCAGCTGACCGACGCGATCGAGAGCATCACCGAGGGATTCGCGCTGTTCGACGAGGACGAGCGCCTGGTGCTGTGCAATGACAAGTACCGGTCGTTCGATCCGGCGATGCGCAGCCTCGGCCTCGGCCTGACGTTCCGCGAGATGATGGAGCGGGTGTCGGAAACGCTCGATTTCAGCGGCGGCGAGGAGCATCGCCGGCGCTGGGTCGAGAAGCGCCTCGATCACTTCCGCAACCCGCAGGGCAGCCCGATCGAGCGCACCGCCGATGGGCGGTGGCTGCAAGTCAACCGGCGCAAGACCAGTCGCGGCGGCACCGTCGCGGTGCTGACCGACATCACGGAGATCAAGCAGCGCGAGAGCGAGATCGAGGAGAAGTCGCGCCAGCTCCAGATCACGCTCGACAACATGCAGCAGGCGCTCACGCTGGTCGACAAGGATCTGACCATCACGGTCTGGAACCATCGCCTGGCCGAGCTGCTCGAGCTTCCGCGCGAGATGCTGGTGCCCGGCGTCAATCTTGCCGACTTCTTCCGCTACAACGCACGCCGCGGCGAGTACGGGCCGGGCGAGGTGGAGGAGCAGGTGCGCCAGCGCGTCGAGCTTGCCAAGCAATTCAAGCCGCACCGCTTCGAGCGCCGCCGCCCCGACGGCACCGTGCTGGAGATTCACGGCACGCCCGTCGAGGGCGGCGGCTTCGTCACGACCTATACCGACATCACGGAGCGCAAGCGCGCCGAGGAGCAGCTCGCCCGCGAGCGCGCGATCCTCAAGGCGACCCTGGAGAACATGGACCAGGGCATCGCCATGTCGGACAAGGATCTCAATCTCGTCGTCTGGAACAGGCACTATCAAAATTTCTACGAGTATCCGGACGAGCTGATGCAGGCCAATCCGAACCTGCGCCAGCTGTTCCGCTTCCGCCTTCGCCGCGGCGATTTCGGCGGCGAGGGCGGCGAAGCGCGCATGAACGAGCTGCTCGAGCGCCTGCAGGACGCCAACGTCGGCACCATCGAAGGGCGGAGCACGCGCGGGCGGACGCTCGAGATCCGATCGAGCGCGCTGCCCGACGGCAGCCGCGTTCGCACCTATACCGACATTTCCGATCGCAAGCGCGCCGAGGAGCTGGTCGCGCAGCAGGCGGCCGAGCTCGCCGCGAAGACCCAGGTTCTCGAGACCACACTGGAGACCATGAGCGAGGCGATTGCGGTCGCCGATGCCGACCACGTCTACAAGCTCTACAACAAGCGCTTCTTCGAGTTCTTCGACCTGCCTGAGGAGATGAACCGCCCGGGCCTGAAGGCGACCGACGTGACGCGCTTCCAGGCCGAGCGCGGCGATTTCCGGCCAGGCGACCCCGACGAGCTCGTGCTGCAACGCAGACAGATGCTCGAAGAGAAGCGCCATATCCAGTACGAGCGCGAGCTGCCCAACGGACGGACCATCGAGTTCGATTTCCGGCCGATGCCGGACGGCGGATTCCTGCGCGTCTATCGCGACGTGACCGAGCGCCGCAAGGCCGAACTGGCGCGGCGCGTGGCCCAGGAGGAGGTCGAAGCGGCGCGTGCGCTCCTCATGGATGCGATCGACAGCATCTCCGAGGGGTTCGCGCTCTACGGCGCCGACGACCGCCTGGTGGTGTGCAACGAGCGATACCGCTCGTTCTATCCAGGCATCGCCGACCAGCTCGTCCCCGGCGCGCGCGCCGCCGACATCATTCGCGGCATCGCGGAGAAGCGCCACGTCGCCGGCATCGGCGACGACGTCGGCTCGTGGATCATCAAGCGCCTGCAATCGTTCCGCAGCGGCCAGGGCATCGCCGAGGAGCAGCTCAGCGACGGGCGCTATCTGCAGGTCAGCCGGCGCAAGACGGCGGGCAGCGGCACCGTCGTGGTGATGACGGACATCACGGCCATGAAGGCCGCCGAAACCAAGCTGCGGGTCAGCGAGCAACGCTTCCAGGACTTCGCCAAGGCCAGCGCCGACTGGTTCTGGGAACAGGACGACGACCTGCGCTTCTCGTTCATTTCGGAAGCCAACTACACGATCACCGGCATTCCGGCGACGGAAATCCTCGGCAAACGCCGCACCGAGCGGAAGCTGATGGGCGTGACGCAGGGGCAGATCGCCGAGCACGAGGCGCTGCTTGCCGAGCGCAAGCCGTTCCGCGACTTCCGCTACCAACGCATCGACCCGACGGGAAAGCTGCGCCACTTGAGCGTCAGCGGCATTCCGATGTTCGACGCCGACGGCCGCTTCCGCGGCTACCGCGGCACCGGCGCGGACATCACGCGCCTGGTGCAGACAGAGCAGGAATTGCGCCAGAGCCAGAAGACACTGCAGGCCGTGATTGACGCGATTCCCGCCGCCATCAACGTCAAGGACCGCGACCACCGCTTCCTCATCGTCAACAAGTACTGGAGCGACGTGTTCGGCCATTCCGCCGATGCCGTGCGCGGCAAGGCGGCAGCCGACGTCCTGACGGCCGAGTTCGGCCGGCACAGCAAGTCGATGGACAAGATCGTCTTCGAGTCGGGCGAGGTGATCCCGTTCTTCGAGGAGAGCTTCGCGGACGCCGCGGGCCAGGCGCATGACTGGCTGACGACCAAGGCGCCGGTTAAGGATGCCGATGGGCAGGTCAGCCATACCGTGACCGTATCGCTCGACATCACCGACCGCAAACGCGCCGAAGCCGAGCTCGCCAAGAAGACGGCGATCCTCGAGGCGACCTTCGAAGCGATGAGCGATGCAATCGGCGTGATCGATCCGGATCTCACCTATGTGGTGTGGAACCGGAATCTGCTCGAATACTTCGACCTGCCGAGCCACCTCGTGCAGAGCGGGACATCGGTCGAACCCGTGCTGCGCTTCCAGGCGACGCGCGGCGACTTCGGTCCCGGCGACCCCCAGGCCTGGGTCGACCGTGGCATGACCCAGATCCGCAGCCCGGCGCAGCGCATCTACGAGCGGACGCTGCACACCGGCCGCATCGTCCAGTTTCACCACCGCCCGATGTCGAACGGCAGCATTCTGCGCATCTTCCGCGACGTCACGGAACAGCGCAAAGCGGAGGCGAGCGTCCGCAAGGCGATGGAGGACGCGGAGACCTCGCGGGCCCTGCTGCAGACGATTCTCAACACGCTGCCCGCGGCGATCAACGTCAAGAACAGCGAGCTGCGCTTCGTCTTCGTCAACAAGTTCTGGTCCGAGACTTTCGGGAAATCGATCGAGGACGTCCGCGGCCGCACCGTCGCCGAAGCGCTCGGCGACAAATTCGCCATCGAAAGCGGCAAGGCCGACCACAAGGTGATCGAAACGCGGCAGCCCCTGCCCATGCTGGAGCCGGTCTATGTCGATGCCTACGGCGTGACGCGACACTGGCTGCTGTCGCGCGCGCCGATCCTCGGCGCCGACGGCCAGGTCACGCACATTGTCGCCGCCGGCCTCGACATCACCGACCGCAAGCGCGCGGAGGCCGAACTGGCGCGCGAGCGGCAGATCCTGCGCGCCACCCTCGACAGCATCAGTCAGGGCATCCTGATGTACGACAAGGACTGGCGCCTGATCGCCTTCAACGGCCAGGCAGCAAAGCTGCTCGATCTGCCGATCGCCGTCCTGGAGAACTATCCGACCGTCAACGAGCTGCGCGCCACCCAGGTGGCGCACGGCTACAACTCGTCCGACTTCGAGGAGATCGACCGGCATACGCGCGAGGCGACCGAACCGTTCCGCTACGAGCGCACGCGCCCGGACGGCACGGTTCTCGAGGTCTACACGGGTCCGCTCGGTGGCGGCGCCTTCGTGCGCACATTCGGCGACATCACGCTGCGTAAGCAAGGCGAGGCCGCACTCGTCCAGGCGCGCGACCAGGCCGAGGCGGCCAATCGCGCCAAGTCGAGCTTCCTCGCAACCATGAGCCACGAGATCCGCACGCCGATGAACGGCGTACTTGGCATGGTCGAGCTGCTGCAGCACACCAATTTGACCTCCGAGCAAGCCGAGCTCGCCACCGTGATCGCCGAGTCCGCGTCCTCGCTGCTCAAGATCATCGACGACATCCTCGACTTCTCGAAGATCGAAGCGGGCAAGCTCGAGGTCGAGGCGGTGCCGGTCTCGCTGCTCAATCTGGTCGAGGGCGTGGCCGACACGCTCGCCAACAGCGCCCAGAAGAAGAAGCTGTCCTTCATCACCTATGTCGATCCCGCGGTGCCGCCGACGGTGCTGGGCGATCCCGTCCGGCTGCGTCAAGTGCTGTTCAACCTGGTCGGCAACGCGATCAAGTTCACCGAGAAGGGCGAGGTCGCTGTGCACACGACGGTCGACCGCCTGACCGAGTCCGGCGCTATCGTTCGCTTCCGCGTGACCGACACCGGTATCGGCCTGTCGGTCCAGGCGCAGCAGCGCCTGTTCCAGCCCTTCATGCAGGCCGACGATTCGACGACACGCCGCTTCGGTGGCACCGGTCTCGGTCTGTCGATCTGCCGCCGCCTGATCGAATACATGGGCGGCGAGATCGGCGTCGACAGCACGCAAGGTAAAGGCTCGACCTTCTGGTTCACGCTGCCGGTCGAGCCGAGCGCCGCCGCGGTGCCGGTCGACGTCGTCGACCTGAGCGGCCTCAAGGCGCTGGTCATCGAGGACGACCGGACGGTGCAGCGCGTCATGGTCAGCTACCTGACGGCGGAGCACGCCGAGGTCGACACGGTCGACAGCGCCGAGCAGGCCTACGTGACACTGCGCAGCGCCGTCGCCGCCGGCCGGCCCTTCGACGTGGCCATTGTCGACCTCAAGCTGCCGGGCGAGGACGGATTCAGCTTCAGGGAATCGCTCAATGCCGACCCGGCGATCGCTGGTGTGCGAACCATCCTGCTGACCGCCTATGACGATCCGGGTCAGCGTCGCCACGCGCTTGCCCACGGCTTCATCGCCTACCTGACCAAGCCGGTCCGGCGCGCCACGCTGTTCAAGGCGATGCCGCCGCCGCCGGCCGCAAGGTCGACGACGGACTGCCGATCGGCGAGGACGAGGACACGCTGGCGGGCATCACGGAGAAGACGCGCGAAGCCGCACTCGCCGACGGCACGCTCGTGCTGGTCGCCGAGGACAATCCGACGAACCAGATGCTGGTCCAGCGCCAGCTCTCCAAGCTCGGTTATGCCGCCGACATGGCCGCCAATGGCAGACTGGCGCTCGATCATTTCCATGGCACGAACTACGCGCTGGTGGTCGCCGACTGCCACATGCCGGAAATGGACGGCTTCGAAATGACCAGGGAGATTCGCTACCTCGAACGCATGACCGGACGGCGCCGCGTGCCGGTCATCGCGCTCACGGCCAACGTGCTGCAGGGCGAGGCCGAGCGCTGCCTTGCCTCAGGCATGGACGACTATCTGTCCAAGCCGGTCAGCCTGGCGCGCCTGGGCGAAACGCTCAGGCGCTGGATGACGAAAAGCGGCGAGGCGCCTGCCGCGCCCGGCGCGGTCGACGAAACGCAGAACCCGGCAGCCTCCGATCAGCCGATCAACCTCGACCTGATGCGCGAGCTGTTCGGCGAGATCGACGGTACCGCGAAGGGGCTGCTCGACCGCTTCTCCGAGACCACGGGCAGTCTGTTGACCGAGTTGGGGCGCGCCGCCACCGTTCGCGACGCGACTGGGGCCCGCGAGGCCGCGCACTCGATCAAGGGCGCCGCACGCAGCGCCGGGGCGCCCGAGGTGGCCGAGCATGCCGCGCAGATCGAGGCGGCCGCCAAGGCAGTCGATTGGCAAACGGTCGACGACCGCCTGCCGAAGCTGGCAACGGCCTTCGAACGCGCCGCCCGGTTCATCGCGGAGCTGTGATTCGCAAGGGGCACGCTATACCGAAGGAGCGCGTTCGCCGACCCGACATTGCTTGTCACCAGACAGGTGAGCGTTTATTTTCGGCCGCTACCCGGGCGGTCGGATGCGATGAGGCAGCGATCCGATCGGGCCCGTCGCTGCCGCCAATAGACGATTGACGCCATGAGCGACACGAGCGGTCCGGCCTACGAAAAGTTTCGTGTGCTCGTCGTCGACGACAACGAGTTCATGATCGAACTCGTCTCGAGCCTGCTTCGACAAATCGGCTTCCGCGACATCATCACTGCCGCCGACGGCGAAACGGCGCTGAAGAAGCTGATGCAGTCGCCGCCGGCGCTGATCATCTGCGACATCAATATGAAGCCGATGGATGGCTTCGAGTTCGTCGGCCGCCTGCGCTCGGCCGGCTATGTCGGCAAGGATAAGATCCCGACCCTGTTCCTGACCGCCCACGCCGAGGAGCAATACGTCAAAAAGGCCGTGCAGCTCCAAGCCGACGGCTTCCTGGTCAAGCCGGTCAAGAAAGACGTGCTGATCCAGCGCGTGCAGAAAGTGCTCTACGGGCAGCTGGCACAGCGCAAGGTCTAGCCGCCGCTGGTCAGCGCGACCGCGCTGCTTGACGGCTCGAAGCTTCGCCGCCACGCTTTGCGCCATGCCGCCCCCCTTCACCGCGGCCCCCTTCACCGCAGTCCAGCGGATCGACTGGCTCCGCCTCATCCGTTCCGAGAACGTCGGTCCGATCACCTTCTATCAGCTGCTCGGTCGCTTCGGCTCTGCCGCCGCCGCGCTGAGCGGACTGCCGGCGCTCGCACGACGAGGCGGCCGTGACCGTCCGTTGCGCATTTGCAGCGAAACCGCCGCGAAAGCCGAGCTCGAGCGGATCGAGCGACTGGGCGGTCGGCTTATCGCGCGCGACGAGGCAGACTATCCGCGCGCGTTGGCCGCGATCGAGGACGCGCCGCCGGTGATCAGCGTGCTTGGCGACGCGCGGCGTCTCCATCGCTCCTGCGTCGCGGTCGTCGGCGCGCGCAATGCGTCGGCCAATGGACGGCGCCTGGCCGGGATGATCGCGGAGGGGTTGAGCGGCGCCGGACGAACGGTCGTCTCCGGTCTCGCGCGCGGCATCGACACAGCCGCGCATCTCGGCGCGCTCAAGCTGCGCGACGACGATGCGGCCGGCGGCACGGTTGCCGTGGTCGCCGGCGGCCTCGATGTCGCCTATCCTCCTGAGAATGCCGCGCTGATGGCCGAGATCGGCCGGCGCGGCGCCGTCGTCGCCGAGTGTGCGCCGGGTACGATCCCACAATCCCGTCACTTTCCACGGCGCAACCGGCTGGTCTCGGGATTATCGCTGGGCGTGGTCGTGGTCGAGGCCGCCGCCCGGTCCGGATCGCTGATCACGGCCCGCATGGCACTCGAACAGGGCCGCGACGTCTTCGCCGTGCCGGGCTCGCCGCTCGATCCGCGTTGCCGCGGCAGCAACGGCCTGATCCGGCAGGGCGCCACGCTGGTCGAAGGCGCGGACGACGTTTTGGCCGGCCTCGCCTTGCCAGCCGCAGCGGTGCCTGCGCCGATTTGGACCAGCCCAAAAATCTTGCCCGAACCCACTGATGGAGAAGCAAAAAAGGCCTGGGTCGCTATCCTCGATCTGCTCGGCCCCGATCCGGTCGAGGTTGACGAATTGATCCGTCAGTGCCAATTCTCTGCCCCCACTGTGCTGACCGTCCTGCTCGAGTTGGAGCTTGCCGGCCGCTTGGAAAGGCTGCCTGGTCAGCGGGTCGCGCTCTTGGCTTGAATTGAGAGACGACGTCACTATATCTTTCTAACTAGTTAGAAAGAAATGAGTTTTCGCGCCCCATGAACGTCGTTGTCGTCGAATCCCCAGCCAAGGCCAAGACCATTGAGAAGTATCTCGGTCAGGGCTGGCGCGTGTTGGCCAGCTTCGGCCACGTCCGGGACCTGCCGGCGAAGAACGGCTCGGTGCAGCCCGACAAGCAGTTTGAAATGGTCTGGGAGGTCGACCCCAAAGCCGACGCCCGGTTGAAGGACATCGCCAAGGCGGTCAAGGGAGCGCAGCACCTTTACCTGGCGACCGACCCCGACCGCGAGGGCGAGGCGATCTCCTGGCACGTGCGCAAAATTCTCGAGGAGCGCCACGCTCTCAAGGGCGTCGACGTCAAACGCGTCGTGTTCAACGAGGTGACCAAGGGCGCCGTGCTCGACGCCATGCGCCACCCGCGCGAGCTGAACCAGGAGCTGATCGACGCCTATCTGGCGCGCCGAGCGCTCGACTATCTCGTCGGTTTCACGCTCTCCCCTGTGCTGTGGCGCAAGCTGCCGGGCAGCCGCTCGGCTGGACGCGTCCAGTCGGTTGCGCTGCGCCTGATCTGCGAGCGCGAGGCCGAGATCGAGGCATTCAAGCCGAACGAATACTGGACGATCGAGGTCGCCTGCCAGACCGCCGCGAAGCAGCCCTTCACCGCGCGGCTGACCCATCTCGACGGACGCAAGCTCGACAAGCTGGATTTGCCGGACGAGGCCGCCGCCAAACGCGCGGTCGAAGCGATCGCGGCACGCAACTACACCGTCGGTTCGGTCGAGCGCAAGACCATCCGGCGCAACCCCTTCCCGCCCTTCACGACCTCGACCCTGCAGCAGGAGGCCTCGCGAAAGCTGGGACTCGGCGCCACGCGCACCATGCAGATCGCGCAGCGGCTCTACGAGGGCATCGAGCTCGACGGCGACACGGTCGGCCTCATCACCTACATGCGCACCGATGGCGTGCAGCTGTCGCAGGAGGCGATCACCGCGGCTCGTGCGCTCATCGGGCGCGACCACGGTCAGCGCTATCTTCCCGAGAGCCCACGCGTCTACAAGACCCAGGCCAAGAACGCCCAGGAGGCGCACGAGGCGATGCGGCCGACCGACGTCACGCGCCGCCCCGCCGATGTCGCCCGCCACCTCGACCGCGATCAACTGCGCCTCTACGAGCTGATCTGGAAGCGCACGATCGCCAGCCAGATGCAGAGTGCGGAGCTCGATCAGACCTCGGTCGACATCGTCGCCGGCGACCGCCAGGTGACGTTGCGCGCGACCGGCACAGTCATCACCTTCGATGGTTTCCTGACGCTCTATCAGGAGGACCGCGACGACGACCCCGAAGACGACGACAGCCGGATCCTGCCGCGCATGTCCGAAGGCGAGGCGATCGAGCGCGGCGAGATCAAGCCGGAGCAGCATTTCACCCAGCCGCCGCCGCGCTATTCGGAAGCGAGCCTGGTCAAGCGCCTGGAGGAGCTCGGCATCGGCCGACCCTCGACCTACGCCTCAATCATCCAGGTGCTGCAGGATCGCGACTATGTCCGGCTGGAGAAGCGGCGCTTCGTGCCGGAGGATCGCGGCCGACTGGTGACCGCGTTCCTGACCAGCTTCTTCGGCCGCTACGTCGAATACGGCTTCACCGCCGATCTGGAGAGTCAACTCGACGAGATTTCCGGCGGTCGCGTCGACTGGCGCGCCGTGCTCCGCGACTTCTGGCACGCTTTCGAGCCAGCCTGCGAGGAAGCCAAGCAGCTGCCGTTCCGCCAGGTGCTCGACACCCTCGACGAGACGCTGGGCCGGCATTTCTTCCCGGAGACTGCGGAGAATCCGACGCCGCGCAAGTGCCCCGCCTGCGGCAACGGCCGGCTCGGCATCAAGCTCGGCAAGAAAGAAGCGTTCATCGGCTGCGCCAACTATCCAGAATGCCGCTACACGCGCTCGCTCGGCGTCGGCAACGGCCAAGACGGCGATGCCGAACTTACCGGGCCGAAGGTGCTCGGCAAGGATCCCAAGACCGGGCTCGACATCATCATGCGCAAAGGCCCGTTCGGCGTCTACGTCCAGCTCGGCGAGGCCGAGGGCGACGTCAAGCCGAAGCGCGCATCGCTGCCGAAGGGCAAGGCTCCGGCGGAGGTCGAGCTCTCGACCGCGCTTGCGCTCCTCGCCCTGCCGCGCGAGGTCGGTGCGCATCCGGAATCAGGCGAGATGATCACCGCAGGCATCGGCCGCTTCGGCCCATATATAAAGGTCGGCACGCGCTACAAGTCTCTCGAGGCCGACGATGATGTCCTGACCATCGGTCTCAACCGCGCGGTCGATCTGCTGGCCAGCACGAGCAAGCGCCAGCGGCCGAGCGGCAAGGAACTCGGCAAGCATCCCGACGACGCCAAGCCGGTCCTCCTGTTTGAGACGGGCCGTTACGGACCCTATGTCGGGCACGGCAAGGTCTACGCGACGCTGCCGCGCGGCATGAACCCCGAGGAGGTCGATCTCGAGCAGGCGCTGGCGCTGATTGCGGCGCGTGTCGCGCGTGGGCCGTCCAAGCGGCGCACATCGCGCAGCAAGACCGACGCCGCACCGAAGGCAAAGCCGAAGCAGACCAAATCCAGGGGACGCGCCCGCAGCGCCGCCGACACCGCAGCCAGCGAATAATCGTCAGTTCGGGCGCGGCACCATGCGCGCCATGTAGGGGGCCTCCGATGGCCAAGCCGCGTCTGCCGGCACCGCTGCCCAGCAAGGAAGAAGTCGTTCGCTTCATCCGCGAAAGCCCCGTGCCGGTCGGCAAGCGCGAGATCGCACGCCATTTCCGGCTGGGTCCCGGCGACCGCGTGGCGCTCAAGGGAATGCTCAAGTACATCGAGCGCGAGGGAACGGTCGAGCGCGGCCGCAACCGGCGCCTCGCCAAGCCCGGCAGCCTGCCCGAGGTGGCGGTCGTCGAAGTGACCGGAACCGACGCCGATGGCGAGGTGCTCGCGCGGCCGATCGCCCGCCGGGACGACGAGCCGGCGCCGACCATCTATCTCGCTCCGGAACGGCCGGGCACACCGGCGCTTGGCGTCGGCGCGCGGGTGCTCGCGCGGCTGAAGCGCATCGGTGCCGGCGCCTACGAGGCGCGCATCATCCGCCAGATCGGCGGCGCACCCAACCGCGTGCTCGGCGTCTACGACATCGGCGAGCAGGGTGGCCGGCTAAGGCCGACCGATCGCCGCCACCGCACCGAATATGCGATCGCCCGCGTCGATGCCGATGGCGCGCGTCCCGGCGAGCTCGTGCTCGCCGAAGTGCTGCCTGCCGTCCGTCTCGGCTTGCGCCAGGCGCGCGTCGTGGAGCGGCTCGGGAACATGGGCGAGCCGCGCGCAGTCAGCTTGATCGCCATCCACAGCCACGACATCCCGACCGAATTCAGCGCCGAGGCGCTCGAGCTGGCAGAGCGTGCCAAGCCGGTCGGGCCGGAGGGGCGAACCGATTTGCGCGACTTGCCTCTGGTCACGATCGACGGCGAGGATGCGCGCGATTTCGACGACGCCGTGTGGGCCGAGCGCGACACGAGCTCCGACAATCCAAGCGGCTGGCACCTCGTGGTGGCCATCGCCGACGTCGCCCATTATGTCCGCCCCGGTGATGCGCTCGACCGCAGCGCGCTCAGGCGCGGCAATTCCGTCTATTTTCCCGATCGCGTCGTGCCGATGCTGCCCGAAGCATTGTCGAACGAGCTGTGCTCGCTGCGACCGGGACAGGATCGCGCCTGCCTCGCTGTTCACATCTGGATCGACGCGGACGGCCGGATTCGCCGCCATCGCTTCGTACGCGGTCTGATGCGTTCGACGGCGCGGCTGACCTACGACCAGGTTCAGCTCGCGCGCGACGGTCAGTCGGATGCCGTCACCCGCCCGCTGATGGACAAAATCATCGAGCCGCTATACGGCGCCTTCGCGGCGCTCGATCGCGCGCGGCGGGAGCGCGGCACGCTCGAGCTCGAGATGGTCGAGCGCCGCGTGCTGCTCGACCGAAACGGCCGCGTGCGCGCCATCGAGCCGCGTCAACGACACGACAGTCACCGGCTCATCGAGGAGTTCATGATCGCGGCCAATGTCGCGGCGGCCGAGACGCTCGAAGCGCGCCACCAACCCTGCATGTACCGGGTCCACGACCAGCCCGATCCGGCGAAAGTCGAGGCGCTGCGGGAATTCCTGGCGAGCCTGGGCTACAAGCTCGCGCGCGGTCAGGTGCTTCGCCCCGTTCATTTCACCCAAATGGTGGCCAAGTCGCGCGGGACACCGCACGAAGCGATGGTTTCGGAGCTGGTCCTGCGCACTCAGGCCCAGGCCGTTTACAGCCCCGACAACCTCGGCCATTTCGGCCTGGCGCTGACCCGCTACGCGCACTTCACGTCGCCGATCCGGCGTTACGCCGACGTGCTTGTCCACCGCGCATTGATCGGCGCGCTGAGGCTTGGACCTGACGGCCTGCCCTCCGGCGATGGCGCGCGCTTCGTCGAGCTCGGTCAACACATCTCCATGACGGAGCGACGCGCCGCGGCAGCCGAGCGCGATGCGGTCGACCGCTACACCGCCGCATTCCTTTCCGACAAGATCGGCCAGATCTTCTCCGGCCGCATCAACGGGGTGACCCGCTTCGGCCTGTTCGTCAAGCTCGAGGGCAGCGGCGCCGACGGTCTCGTCCCCGTGCGCACCCTGCCCTTCGATGCCTATTTCCACGACGAGAGCCGGCATGCCCTGGTCGGCAGACGGCACAAGGCGAGCTATACCATCGGCGATCGCGTCGAGGTGCGCCTGGCGGAAGCTGATCCGATCACCGGCGGGCTCGTGCTGCACCTGTTCGAAGGCAAGGCCGGTGAATCCCCGCCGCGCCCCCCGCGCGGCGATCGCAATCGAGCGTCGCGGTCCGGGCCCGCATCGCCCGAACGAAAGGGCAATCGCCCGGATCCGCGCCGCAGGAAGCGACGGCGCAGCTAGACAGTCATCGGGGGCCAGCGGCGGTCGGCTGCCATGCCGTCATGCGCTCTCCGGCGGCGTCCGCGCGCAGCACAGGGCCGCATGACGCACACCGACTGCGGCACGTCGCCGCACGGCGCGCCCGGTGCCGGATCCACGTCCGCTCCGGCACGCAAATCTCTGGAATTTCCAGCATTTCCGGGTATGATGGCCGGACAGCTTGCCAGGGTCTGCAATGTCGTTCTTTGGGTTTTGCGCGCAGCGGGGCGCGCCGTGTATGAGTCGATTTGCGCCTCTGGCCTTGTTGTTGGTCGCCGCGTGCGCCGGTTCCAATGGTGCGCTGGCGCCGCCGCCTCCCACTGCATTCAGCTCGGTTGCGACCACGGAAATGTTCCTGGCCGGCTATGACAGCATCCAGGAATACTTCATCGATCCTGTGAAACTGTCGGATGTGACGACCAAGGGGCTCAACGGCCTCAAGTCGCTCGAACCGTCACTGGCGGTCGAACGCCGGTCCAACCTCATCGAGGTGGCCGTCGGTTCGTCCGTCGTCGGCACCTTCCCCGCTCCGCGCGAAGACGACACCACGGCCTGGGCGAGGCTGACGACCAGCGCCATCGTCGCCGGCCGCGACTCCTCCAATGCCCTCGCCGACAGCAGGCCGGAACGGATCTACAAGGCGGTGTTCGACGCGGCTCTATCGTCGCTCGACCGCTTCTCGCGCTATGCGACCGCCGAGGCTGCCAATGACAACCGCGCGGCGCGCGACGGCTTCGGTGGCATCGGCGTGACGCTGGCGCGCGAAGACGACCCGCGGCGCATTGCCGCCGTATTGGAGAATACGCCCGCCGCACGGGCCGGGCTGATCGTCGACGACGTCTTCACGCACGTCGACGGCCAGGAACTCGGCGGCATGGAGCTCAACGATCTGGTGCGCCGGTTGCGCGGTCCGGTAGACAGCACGCTCTCGGTGACGGTCCGACGCAAGGACAGGAACATCACCGTCAGCCTGCAGCGCGCGTTCATCGTGCCGCCGACCGTGACCTATCGTCGCGAAGGCGACGCCGCGTACTTCAAGCTCGCAAGCTTCAACCAACGCACGGCGCAAACGCTGCGCGAACATTTCAACGTCGCGCGAACCGAAATCGGTCCGCGCCTGAACGGCGTCATCCTGGACCTGCGCGGCAATCCGGGTGGCCTGCTCGATCAGGCCGTGTCTGTATCGAACCTGTTCGTATCCGATGGCGAGATCGTCTCCATCCGCGGCCGCCACCCCAACAGCCGGCAGCACTTCGACGCGCGACGGGATGACATAACGCGGGGCCTGCCGCTCATCGTGCTGGTCGACCACCATTCCGCATCGGCTGCCGAGATCGTCGCGGCCGCTCTGCAGGACTCCGGTCGCGCTCTGGTCATCGGCACCCGGTCCTACGGCAAGGGCACGGTCCAGACCGTGCAGCGCATGCCGAATGGCGGCGAAATGACGCTGACTTGGGCGCGTTTCTACGCTCCGACCGGCTATCCGCTCCAAGATTTCGGCGTCATGCCGACGGTGTGCACCAGCTTCGCCGGCGCGGACTCCCGCATGCTCATGTCGGCGATTCGCAGCAGCGCGCCGCGCGTGTCGGACGGAACGCCGCGCCAGCAGCGGATGATCCCGGTCGACACCGCCGTCCGCGAAAAGCTGGGCAAGGGTTGCCCGGCTCGTTCTGGAGGTGGCGAACTCGAGATCCAGGTGGCCCGCCAGCTCCTGGAGGACCCGCCCCTGTTCGCCCGCGCCATGACCTTGCGGCTGGGCGATCTGACGCCCGAGGTTGCTGCGGCCACCCACTGAGCGCGGACTTGACAGTCCGGGCCAAGCGGCTATTGTCCTGCCGCTTCAGACATCCGCTTACCGCGAGCAGGCATCATGGCCAAGGCAAACACCATTCAGATCAAGCTCGAGAGCACGGCTGAAACCGGCTTCTACTACGTGACGATGAAGAACCCGCGCAAGTCGACCGAGAAGATGTCGGTGAAGAAATACGACCCCGTCGTTCGCAAGCACGTCGTGTTCAAGGAAGGCAAGATCAAGTAGGCGGCCTGCCGCGCGTTGCCGGTGCAGGGCCGCCCTTTGGCGGCCCTTTCGTTTTGCCCGTAGCCGTAGGGGCCCGATGATCGACCACGTCTCTATCACCGTTACCGACCTCGATCGCTCCGGCCGATTCTACGATGCCGTGCTGGGCGCACTGGGCTATCCCCGAGTCAACACGTCGGAGCACTCAATCGGGTACGGGCAACGCAATAGCGCCGACGATTTCAGCCACTGCTACATTTCGATCGTGAAAGCTCCGTCGGTCGTAACCGACCGGCGCCATTGGGCCTTCGCGGCCTCCGATCACAGCCGGGTCGACGCTTTCCATGGTGCCGCACTCGTCGCCGGCGGAACGGACGATGGCCGCCCGGGCCTGCGGCCGCACTATCACGCCGACTATTATGGCGCCTTCGTGCGCGATCCGGACGGTAACCGGATCGAAGCCGTGTGCCACGCGCGCACCGGTCCACACGCTGACCGCTAGCTGCTGGCGCCGCCCAGCGCCGCCGCCGGCGGCGGCGGGAGATCGCTTGTGACGACGCGGTTGCGTCCCTGCTGCTTGGCGGAATAGAGCGCCTCATCGGCGCGCTGCAGCAGATGAGCCGGCTGCTCGTTCGACGAGTGGGCGCAGGCCACGCCGATGCTGATCGTGACATTGAGATCCCGCTTGGCGCTGGGCACGACGAACGCCACATCCGCCATCTTGCCGCGCAAACGTTCGGCAACCATCAGCGCGATCTCCGGGCCCGTGTCGGGCATCACGACGACGAATTCCTCGCCACCGTAGCGCGCGACCAGATCGAAGTTGCGCACATTGTGGGTGATGCGCTGCGCCACTTCGCGCAACACCTCGTCGCCCACCTGATGACCGTAGGTGTCGTTGATCAACTTGAAATGGTCGACGTCGAGCATCATCACCCCGATCGTCTTGCCTGTGCTGGCCGCGCGCCCGGTCAGCGCCTGCAGATGGCTGACCAGATAGCGCCTGTTGTAGATCCCGGTCAGACTATCGGTCAGAGCCATGGCCAGGCTCATCTCGAAATTCGCACGCAGCCGGTCCTGGTAGCGCCGCCGCCTGATCTGGGTGCGCACCCGGGCTAGCAGCTCGTTGCGATCGATCGGCTTGATCAGATAGTCGTTCACGCCGAGATCGAGGCTCTTGGCGAGCTTTTCCGTCTCGTCCTCTTCGGCGACAAGCAGGATCGGGATTTGTCGCGTGCGCTCCTGGGCGCGGAAGTACGAGCTCAGGCGCAGGGCGTCGGTATCGGTCAGGCCAGTCGACACGATCACGAGATCGAACTCGCGTCGTAGCGCGATCTGCTGCCCCTGCTCAGCCGAAGTCACGATCACGACCTCGTCGGAATCGGTCGCCAGGGCATCGCGAATATTGGCGCCGTCGATCGCGTTGTTCTCGACGACCAGGACGGTAGCGGCGCGCGGATCTTCGATCAGGGGAAGGACGGCGCCGTGCGTGACGCCGAACTGACTCGACGTCGATTCGCGCAGGCGCCACTCGTCCATCATGATCTTTAGCCGGATGAGCGAACGCACCCGTGCGAATAGCGCCGTGTCGCTCACGGGCTTGGTCAAGAAGTCGTCGGCGCCCGCCTCCAGACCGCGCACGCGGTCGGCAGCGTCACTGAGCGCCGTAACCATGATCACGGGAACGTGACCGACTTCGGGGTCGGTCTTGAGACGCCTGCAGACTTCGAAGCCGTCCATGCCGGGCATCATGACGTCGAGAAGGATGATGTCGGGAGTCTTGGACTTGGCGACTTCGATCGCGTCCGGCCCGTTCATTGCCGTGATGACGTCGAAGTACTCGCTCGCCAGCTTCGCTTCTAGCAGCTTGACGTTCAACAGAACATCGTCGACGACCAGAATGCGACCCGGCATTGCTTTCCTAGCTGAGGAACTTCTGCACGGTCTCGAGGAAGTGGGAAACCGAGATCGGCTTGGCTATGTATGCTTCGCATCCGCTCTCGCGAATCTTCTCTTCATCGCCTTTCATGGCGAACGCCGTGACCGCGATGATCGGAATCGACTTCATGTTGTCGTCTTCCTTGATCCACTTGGTCACCTCAAGTCCGGAGACTTCAGGTAGCTGAATATCCATCAAGATGAGATCCGGGTGATGCTTGCGCGCGAGCTTCAGGGCTTCGATGCCGTCCCGCGTCTGCAGAATATTGTACCCGTGCGCTTCCAACAGATCATGGAAGAGCTTCATATTGAGCTCATTGTCCTCAACGATCAAAACGGTTTTCGCCATTCGCCATCCGCCGGCTTGACCGGCGGCCCCCTTCGGTGCCGTATCCTAGCGAAGCAATGGTAAAAGTAAAACATGGACATGCCCGCAAATTGAGCAAAATTGCCGCGGGGACGGGCGCGAAGCCTCACGGCAACACACGAAAGGCGCGGGTTGACGGCCTTGAGCGCGGGACGAGCGCACCGCCGGCGCCCTCCCCCCACGAACGAGGTAAGCATATCCAAAGTATGCCCGACCGACGAGCGTCTATCCGTGGGCCATTCCGCGCGCCACCGCGGTTAATCTCGATTCGACCCGATGCGGTCATTTCGCCCGGCGCCGGTGCGGCTCTCCGATGACGTCGGACGGGATCACCTCGAGGCTCTTCGTGAGGATCGGCGTCGATCTCGGCGGCACCAAAATCGAGGTCGTCGCGCTCGCCGACGACGGCCGCGAACTGGTCCGCCGGCGCCGACCGACGCCCTCAGGAGACTATCGCGCGACGATCGCGGCGATCGTCATCATGGTGCACGACATCGAGCGAGAATTGGGCGAGAGGGGATCGGTCGGCGTCGGAACGCCGGGCGCAATCTCACCGCGCAGTGGTCTCATCAAGAACTCGAACTCGCAGGCGCTGATGGGCCAGCCGCTCGATCGCGATCTCGCGGCCGCACTCAATCGACCCGTGCGCATGGCCAACGACGCCAACTGCTTCGCGCTGTCTGAGGCGGTCGATGGCGCGGCCGCGGGCGCCGAAATCGTCTTCGGTGTCATCCTTGGGACGGGCGTGGGCGGCGGCATTGTCGTCTCGGGCCACGTCCTGACCGGCGCCAACGCCATTTCCGGAGAATGGGGCCACAATCCGTTGCCATGGCCGCGCGACGACGAGCGCCCCGGCCCCGCCTGCTATTGCGGCCGGCACGGCTGCATCGAGGTCTTTCTATCCGGACCGGCCATGGCCAGCGGTTTCGCCGCCGCGACAGGCCGCGCCGGGTTGACAGCGTCCGACATCGTAAAGGCCGCAGCAGGCGACGATCGCGACGCCGAGACCGCCTTGCAGCGATACGAAGAGCGCCTCGCGCGTGCTCTCGCACACATCATCAATATCATCGATCCGCACGTCATCGTCCTGGGCGGCGGCATGTCCAACCTCAGCCGCCTCTACGTCAACGTGCCCCCTCTGTGGCGCGACTATGTGTTCTCCGATACGATCGACACCAAGCTGGTCCCGCCCCGCCACGGCGATTCGAGCGGCGTCCGAGGTGCGGCATGGTTATGGCCGCTTGGCCAAGGCACGACATGATCGCCCGCTGCCGCGATTGCGCAGAACTCATTCCGGCCGCGCCCCACGCGATCGAGATACGCTGCCCCGCCTGCGGCAGTCCGCGCATATTCCGGCACGCGGAGCTCGATAGCCTGTCGATCGCGCATATCGACTGCGATGCCTTCTATGCCAGCGTCGAGAAGCGCGACAATCCCGATATCGCCGACCGTGCGGTCATCGTGGGCGGCGGCAAGCGCGGCGTGGTGTCGGCCTGCTGCTATGTTGCGCGCATCTACGGCGTGCGCTCGGCCATGCCGATGTTCAAGGCGCTCAAAGCCTGCCCGGACGCGGTCGTCATCCACCCCGACATGGCCAAGTATCAAAGGGTCGGCCGCCAGGTTCGCAGTCTGATGATCGCGACCACTCCGCTCGTCGAACCGCTGTCGATCGACGAGGCGTTCCTCGACCTCGCCGGTACCGAAAAACTGCACGGCGGAAGCCCCAGCCGCACGCTCATGCTGCTCGCGCGAAGAATCGAGCAGGAGATCGGTATCACCGTGTCGATCGGCCTCAGCTACAACAAGTTTCTCGCCAAGGTCGCATCGGATCTGGACAAGCCGCGCGGCTTCAGCGCCATCGGCCGCGCCGATGCGATCGATTTCCTGCGAACGCGGCCGGTCAGCCTGATCTGGGGCGTGGGTCCGGCGTTGATGCGGCGCCTCAATGCCGACGGCATCACGACGCTCGGCCAGTTGCAGACCCGCGACGAACGCGAGCTGACCGGACACTATGGCGCCATCGGCAAGCGGCTTGCCCGTTTCGCCCGTGGCATCGACGATCGGAGTGTCGATCCGGATGGCCCGACCAAGAGCATTTCCGCCGAAACCACGTTCGACGCGGATGTTTCGGCGTCCACAGCGCTGGCGCAGCAGCTCTGGCCGTTGTGCGAGAAGGTCGCCGAGCGGCTGAAGCGGCACAAGCTCGCCGGCCGATCGGTCACGCTCAAGCTCAAGACGGCCGATTTCCGCGTCATCACGCGGTCGCGCAGTCTTGGCGCGCCGACGCAACTCGCCGAAACGCTCTACCAGACCGCCCTGCCCTTGCTCGAGGCCGAAGCCCAGGGCAGAAAATACCGCCTGATCGGCATCGGAGCGGCCGAATTCGGCGATTTGTCCGAAGCCGATCCGCCCGATCTCTTCGACCGGAAGAGCCACCGCGTCGCCGACGTCGAACGCGCCATCGACAACGTGCGCGCCAAGCTCGGCGATGATGCGATCATGAAGGGGCGCGCGCTCGAACCGCGCCAGCGTCGCGCGCGCTGAACGCTGTCTAGAGCGGGTTGAAATCAGGTTGAATCGGAAAGGGGATTCCCAAACTTTTCCGGATGTGATTCACCATGATGGCTGGAGTGGAGGCCAGCATGGATGGGCAAACCTTACTCGATTGACCTGCGCGA
>VGDO01000040.1 GCA_016869645.1 Alphaproteobacteria bacterium | reverse complement strand
CGTTTCTATCCTGGCCCTACCAGGACGCTCGGAATATATGCGTCCAGTGTGGAGGCCCTCAGATGCACCATCAGATTGATGGTCCATCCGAAGCAGCACCGATATTGGGGGCGGAAATCTTGCCAATTCGGACAGTCACATCGGTTAGGTCAAGCACCAGCGCTCACCCCTGGCAGAGCTGCGAGAACCGCCGTGATCTCCGGGTGTGGAGCGAGGCAGATGGTTCGAAAACTGACTACGAAGGGGAGCCAGATCTCAGAAAGGCCGCTGGCGGTGACGCCGGCGGCCTTTCTTGCGCCGGACGCCGCGCCCCCCGGTCGGTCAGCCTGATCCGCCATGCGCTCGCAACGGCCTGCCGCGATGCGCCGGCTTGATGCCACCGCGTGGATACGGTCGCTGCGTTTGCAGTCGCGGCAATTTCCTGTATGTCTTTTCAAGATCGATCGAAGAAAGAAATGACGACGTTTCATCAGGGGAGGCAACCATGCACGAAACACGCCTGTCGCTGATCGCCGCCGGCATTGCCGCGCTGACGCTGGCTGCGCCCGCCTGGGCGCTGGACAGCCGCTACAGGGATGCCAACAGCGACCTAGTGGCCGACGCGCCGACCGACGCCAAACAGCTCGTCGATCCGCCGACGTTGATCTTCGCGTACACGCCGGTCGAGGACCCCGCGGTCTACGCCAAGGTGTGGCAGGAATTCCTCGACCATCTCGCCAAGGGGACGGGCAAGAAGGTGCAGTTCTACCCCGTCCAGTCCAACGCCGCCCAGATCGAGGCGATGCGCGCCGGGCGCCTGCACGTCGCGGGCTTCAACACCGGGTCGAACCCGCTCGCCGTCAATTGCGCGGGCTTCGTGCCGTTCGCCATGATGGCATCGAACAAGAACGAGTTCGGCTACGAGATGGAAATCATCACGTATCCCGGCAGCGGCGTCGACAAGGTCGAGGACATCAAGGGCAAGAAGATGGCGTTCACCGCGGAGACGTCGAACTCCGGCTTCAAGGCGCCTTCGGCCCTTCTGCAGGAGAAATTCAAGTTGATGCCCGGCCAGGACTACACGCCCGTGTTCTCCGGCAAGCATGACAATTCGATCATCGGCGTCGCCAACAAGGACTATCCCGCCGCGGCCATCGCCAATTCAGTGAAGGGCCGCATGATCGCGCGCGGCGTGGTCAAGGCCGAGCAGCTGAGGGTGATCTACAAGTCGGAGACCTTCCCGACCACGGCTTACGGCTACGCGCACAATCTGAAGCCGGAGTTGGCGGACAAGGTCAAGCAGGCGTTCTTCACGTTCAAGTGGGAAGGCACGGCGCTGCTCAAGGAGTTCGAGAAGTCTGAGCCCCCTGCCCAGAAATTCATTCCCATCACGTACAAGCAGCACTGGCAGGTCGTGCGCGACATCGATCAGGCAATGGGCGTCAAGTACACGTGCAAGGGAACGAGTTGATCCATGCATCGCCGATGCTGCTGATCAAAGGACTGACCAAGCGGTATAAGACCGGAGATCTGGCGCTTCACGATGTCGACCTCGAAGTGCCGGCCGGGCAGGTCATGGGACTGATCGGGCCGTCGGGCGCCGGCAAGTCGACGCTGATTCGCTGCATCAACCGCCTGGTCGAGCCGACTGCCGGGCAGATCTCCCTGAAGGGCCAGGAGGTAACCGGCCTGGGCCGCGCGGCGCTGCGCCAGACCCGGCGCCGGATGGGCATGATCTTCCAGGAATTCGCCCTGGTCGAACGCCTGACCGTCATGGAGAACGTGCTGTCCGGCCGGCTCGGCTATGTCGGGTTCTGGCGCAGTTTCACGCGTCGGTTTCCGCCCGCCGACGTCGCCAAAGCGTTCGCCACACTCGATCGCGTCGGGCTGTTGGATCACGTCGACAAGCGCGCGGACGCGCTCTCGGGCGGACAGCGCCAGCGCGTCGGCATCGCCCGCGCGCTGGTGCAGGATCCCGACATGCTGCTGGTGGACGAACCCACCGCCTCGCTCGATCCCAAGACCTCACGCCAGATCATGCGGTTGATCTGCGAGGTTTGCGCCGAGCGCCAGCTCGCCGCCATCGTCAATATCCACGATGTCAACCTGGCGCAGATGTTCGTCCAGCGCATTGTCGGCTTGCGCCAGGGTCGCGTCGTGTTCGATGGCGCCGCTCAGGGCCTGACTCCCGAGACGCTGACCCTGATCTACGGCGAGGAGGACTGGTCCCGCTCGATCAGACGTGACGACGATGACGACGCCCTCGCCACGGCAAGGACACTCCACGGCGAGCCCGTACGCGAACGCTTGGCGGGCCTGACGTGACGGCAGCGGCGGCGACCCGCGCTTATCCCACCGTCTGGCGCCGGCCGCCGCTGATCGAGCGGACGTGGCTGCGCTGGGCGATCACAGGCGGTGCGGTCCTTTACCTGGTCCTCTCTGTCGGCAGCCTGGAGATCAATTGGGCGCGCCTGAGCGAGGGCCTGGAACGCGGCTGGCGCTTCCTGATCGCCTTCGCCCAGCCCGATTTCGTATCGCGCTGGGACGACATCCTGGACGGCATGATCGAGAGCCTGACCATGACGGTCACCTCGACCGCCATCGGCATCGCGCTTTCCATTCCGATCGGCGTCGGCGCGGCGCGCAACCTGGCGCCGCTGCCCGTCTATCTGGCCTGCCGCGCCTTCATCGCGGTGTCGCGCAGCTTCCAGGAGGTCATCATCGCCATCCTGTTCGTGGCAATGGTCGGCTTCGGTCCGCTGGCCGGGTTCCTGACCCTGACGCTGTCGACCATGGGCTTTCTGGCAAAGCTGCTGGCGGAAGACATCGAAGACATCGATCCCGGCCAGGCCGAGGCAATTCGCGCAACCGGAGGCACCTGGCTGCAACTGGTCAATTATGGCGTGCAGCCGCAGGTGATGCCCCGCCTGATTGGCCTCAGCATGTATCGATTCGACATCAATTTCCGCGAATCGGCGGTGGTCGGTATCGTCGGAGCCGGAGGCATCGGCGCAACTCTGAACACTGCGCTCGACCGCTACGAGTTCGACAGCGCGGCCGCGATCCTGGTGATCATCATCGTGATCGTGATGGCTTGCGAATACACCTCCAGCGTCGTGCGCCGGCACATCAAATAGCCATGCCCGTGATCAGGACCGCCGAGGACGGGTTTGACTGGCGGCTGCGCACGCCGCGAGCGGTGCTGCTGCGCTGGGTCGGCTGGTTCGCCCTGGTTGCGCTCACGGTGTCCTGCTGGCAGCTGATGACCGCGGACACCATCTGGTCGTTCGTCACCGATGCGCCCACGCAGGGGGCCGACATTGTCGACCGGATGATGCCGCCGCGCTGGGACTACATGGCCAAGCTCTGGTGGCCGCTGTGGGACACGATCAACATCGCTACGCTCGGCACGCTCGCGGCGGTCATCATGGGCGTGCCGGTCGCATTCCTGGCGGCGCGCAACACGACGCCCAGCGTCACCCTCGTTCGGCCCGTCGCGCTGCTGATCATCGTGTCGTCGCGATCGATCAACTCGCTGATTTGGGCGCTCCTGCTGGTGTCGATCCTCGGGCCCGGCGTTCTGGCCGGCATCGTCGCGATCGCGCTGCGATCCATCGGGTTCATCGGCAAGCTGCTCTACGAGGCAATCGAGGAGATCGACGTCACCCAGGTCGAGGCCGTGACCGCGAGCGGCGCCGGGCCGACCCAGGTGATGGACTACGCGATCGTTCCCCAGATCATGCCGGCCTTTGCCGGCATCACCGTCTTCCGCTGGGACATCAATATCCGCGAGTCGGCCGTCGTTGGCTTGGTTGGCGCGGGTGGCCTTGGCCTTCAACTGGAAGCGTCCCTCAACACCTTGGCCTGGCCACAGGTCAGCTTGATCCTGCTTGTGATCCTGGCGACGGTGCTGCTCAGCGAGTGGCTCTCCGCCAAGGTTCGGCACGCCATCATCTGACGCGAACGCCGGGCCGCGCTCCAACGGAAGCGGCAATCGTTGTTATTTCAACGACTTAATTTGAAGGAGCCGAGGCGTGCCCGCCCCGGCCATCGAATCGCATTCCCAGCATTTGATAAGAACCGGATGATTCCGGCATGGGTATTCGCTAACATGGCGCCAATTGTCGTGACCGGGGCCCGCAGGCGCGTGGAGTCGAACCGGCCACGACCTTGAACAGGAGGGTCGATATGAAAGAGAAAGAGTTGCGTGGTCTCATTGAGGACGTGAAGCAGGGCAAACTGTCCCGGCGCGCGTTCGTGAGCCACATGGTCGCCCTGGGTCTGACGGCTCCGCTGGCCCAGCAGATGCTGACCTACTCGGGCGTCGCCCAGGCGGCGGCTCCCTCGCAGTATAAGCCGACCAAGCGCGGCGGCGGCGGCGCCCTCAAGGTGCTGTGGTGGCAGGGTGCCACCCTCCTGAACCCGCATTTCGCCAACGGCACCAAGGACCAGGAAGGCTCGCGCATCTTCTACGAGGCGCTCGCCGGCTGGGACCCCGACGGCAACCTCGTCCCCTTCCTCGCGGCCTCGATCCCGAGCCTCGAAGACGGCACGCTGGCGCGCGACGGCAAATCCGTCACCTGGAAGCTCAAGCAGGGCGTGAAGTGGCACGACGGCACTCCGTTCACGGCTGACGACGTCATATTCAACTGGGAATACTCGCGCGATCCGGCGACCGCGACCGTGACCTCGGAAGCCTACAAGAGCATCCAGGTCGAGAAGATCGACAATTTTACAGTCAAGGTGGTCTTCGAGAAGCCGACGCCGTTCTGGGCCGACGCCTTCGTGGGCACCCGCGGCATGATCATCCCGAAGCACCTGTTCAAGGACTATTCGGGCGCCAAGTCGCGCGAAGCGCCGACCAACCTCAAGCCGGTCGGCACCGGCCCCTACAAGTTCGCCGAGTTCAAGCCGGGTGACCTGGTACGCGGTGTGATCAACACCGACTACCACATGGAAAACCGCCCGTATTTCGACTCGATCGAGATGAAGGGCGGCGGCGATGCCATCTCGGCCGCGCGCGCCGTGCTGCAAACCGGCGAGTATGACTACGCCTGGAACATGCAGGTCGAGGACGAGATCCTCAAGCGACTGGAAGCCACTGGCAAGGGTGTGACCACCATCACGCCGGGCGGCAATGTCGAGTTCATTTCGATGAACCAGACGGATCCGTACACGGAAGTGGATGGCGAGCGTTCGAGCCTGAAGACCAAGCACCCGTCGTTCAGCGATCCGGCGGTGCGCAAGGCGATGGCGCTGCTGGTCGACCGCAAGGCCGTCGAGGACAACATCTACGGCCGCACCGGCGTCGCCACGGCCAACTTCCTCAACAACCCGGAGCGCTTCCGGTCCAAGACCACCACCTACGAATTCAACATCGACAAGGCCAACAAGCTGCTCGATGACGCCGGCTGGGCGCGCGGTTCGGACGGCATCCGGGCCAAGGGCGGGGTCAAGCTCAAATACCTCTACCAGACCTCGACCAATGCACCGCGCCAGAAGAACCAGGCGATCGTCAAGGCCGCCTGCCAGAAGGCCGGCATCGACATCGAGATCAAGTCGGTGGTGGCGACCGTGTTCTTCTCCTCGGACGTGGCCAATCCGGACACCTTCCCGAAGTTCTATGCCGACATGCAGATGTACACGACGACCATGACGCAGCCGGACCCGGAGGTGTTCATGGGCCAGTTCATCTCGTCGGAAGCCGCGAGCAAAGAGAACAAGTGGCTGGGCCGCAATGCGGTGCGCATCCGCGACCAGGAATACGACAACCTGTTCAGGGCAGCTCAGGGCGAGCTCGATCCGGTCAAGCGCGCTGGAATGTTCATCAAGATGAACGAGATCCTGGTGAACACGCCGTACATTATTCCCGTCGTCTACCGTCCGCGCGTCGGCGTTGCCGTCAACAAACTGCACACCTCGATCAGCGGTTGGGACAACGATCTCTGGAACCTCAGGGATTGGTATAAGGACGCCTGAGATCGCATAGGGATCTGCGCCGGCCGGCTGGTCATCAGCGCCCGCTGCCGGCCGGCGCCATTCCTGTCCTCGGGTTGATCCGTTGAAGCAGTATCTTCTGCGGCGGCTATTCATCGTGATACCGAGCCTGCTCGGTATCAGCGTCATCCTATTCACCGTGCTGGCCATGGCGCCGGGCGATCCGTTCGACGAGCTCGCCACCAATCCGGCAATCCCGCCGGAGGTGCGCCAGGCGATCCGTGCCAGCTTCGGCATGGACGACCCGATCTACATCCGATACCTGCGCTGGCTGGCGGCGATGCTGAAGGGCGATTGGGGTTTTTCCTTCGCCAGCCGCGTCAATGTCGACGTGCTGATCATGCAGAGGCTGCCGGCCACGTTGTTTGTCATTGGCAGCTCGCAGATCCTGGCCTTGCTGGTGGCGCTACCGGTCGGCGTCATCTCCGCGACGCGGCCCTATTCGATCTTCGACCAGATCGCCACGACGTTCTCCTTCGTCGGGTTCTCGCTCCCGACCTTCTTCACCGGCCTGCTGTTCATCCTGGTGTTCAGCATCACCCTCGATTGGCTGCCTTTCGTCTATCGTGACATCCACGAGACGGGCTGGCGCTGGTATTGGGGGCATTTGCGCCAGTCAATCATGCCGATCTGCGTGCTCGGCCTGTTCCAGGGCGCATCGTGGACACGCTATGTGCGGTCCTCGGTGCTCGACGTGATTCGCCTGGACTATGTGACCACCGCAAGGGCAAAGGGATTGCCGGAGCGCGCCGTGATCACCAAGCACGTCGTGCGCACTGCGCTGATCCCGGTGGTCACGCTGGTCGCTCTCAGCATGCCCGCGGTGTTCGGCGGCGCCATCGTCACCGAGCAGATCTTTCGCGTGCCCGGCATCGGCTCGCTGCTGATCGACGCGATCATCAAGAACGACACGCCGGTCATCATGGCCGTCACCTTCGTGTTCTCGTGCCTGGTCATCTTCTTCAACCTGGTCGCGGATATCCTCTATGGCTGGCTCGACCCTCGAATCTCCTATCGATAGCGCGACCTTCGCGGTCAGCGCCGGGCCCAAGTCGGTATCCCCGACTTACGAGGCGTGGCGGCGTTTTCGGCGGCATCGTCTGGCGGTCGCAAGCTGCTTCATATTGGGCTTCATGATCCTTGCGGTGATCTTCGGCCCGATGATCTGGACGGTGCCGATCAACGACATCGACTTCACCGCCAAGCTGCAGGGGCCGTCCTGGCGCCACCCCCTCGGCACCGATGATCTCGGCCAGGATCTGCTGGCGCGCATGCTCTACGGCGGCCGCATCTCGCTCGCCGTTGGCTTGGCCGCCATGTCAATCGCGATCTGCGTCGGCGTGCTGATCGGCGCGATTGCCGGTATCTCGCGCGGCAGCGTCGACGCCGCGCTGATGTGGCTCGCCGATCTGTTCCTGTCGCTGCCCCAATTGCCGCTGCTGCTGCTGCTGATCTACTTCTTTCGCGACCCGCTGCGCCAGATCGCGGGACCCGAGCTCGGCATCTTCGCGCTGATCGTCGTCGTGATCGGCGGCTTCCGCTGGATGCCGGTGGCGCGCCTGGTGCGCGCGCAGTTCTTCTCGCTGCGCGAGAAGGAGTTCGTCGAGTCGGCTCGAGCGCTTGGCGCGTCGGTGCCGCGCCAGGTCGTCCGCCACATCATGCCCAACGCGATGGGACCAGTGATCGTCGCCGCAACCATCGACGTCGCGATTGCCATTATCGCCGAATCAACCCTTTCCTTCCTCGGTCTTGGTTTTCCGCCCGACATCCCGACCTGGGGGCGCCTGCTCTACGACGCCAAGGACTTGCTCGACTTCGCCCCGCACTGGGCGCTTTTCCCCGGCGCGGCGATCTTTTTCACCGTGTTGACCATCAACTTCATCGGCGACGGGCTGCGCGATGCGCTCGATCCGCGCCGTGTTTTGTAACGACGTTGGAGTTTCGGTTCACGTCGACATGAATTGCCCGGCAAGAGGCAGTCAATTGACGAACAGGGCGGGGTCATAACGTGGCGGATGCCAAGGCCGAACACCTTCTCGACATCCGTGGTCTGAAGACGCACTTCAAAACCGACGATGGCATGGTCCATGCCGTCGACGGCGTCGATCTGACCATTGATCGCGGCGAGACCGTGGGCGTCGTCGGCGAATCCGGCTGCGGCAAGACCGTCACGGCCATGTCCGTGCTCAAGCTGGTCGCCATGCCGCCCGGGCAGTTCGTCGGCGGCCAGATCCTGTGGCGCGGCCGCGACCTCATCCCGCTCCCGTCCGAGGAAATGCAGGCGATCCGCAGCAAGGAGATCGCCATCATCTTCCAGGAGCCGATGACGTCGCTGAACCCGGTCTACACGGTCGGCGACCAGATCAGTGAGACGATCCGCCTGCATGAGGGCCTCAGCAAGCGCGACGCACTCGATCGGACGATCGAGATGCTGCGACTGGTCCACATTCCCAATCCCGACCGCCGGGTCAAGGACTACCCGCACCAGTTCTCGGGTGGCATGCGCCAGCGCGTGATGATCGCCATGGCGCTGTCGTGCAATCCCAAGCTGCTGATCGCCGACGAGCCCACGACGGCGCTCGACGTGACGATCCAGGCGCAAATCCTCGAGCTGCTGGCCGAGATGAAATCGAAGTTCGGCATGGCGATCATGCTGATCACCCATGCCATGGGCGTGGTCGCGGAGACGGCGCAGAAGGTCGTGGTGATGTATGCCGGCAAGGTGGTCGAGGAAGCGCCGGTCAAGAGCCTGTTCAAGGACCCCAAGCATCCCTACACCCAGGGGCTGATCCGCTCGATCCCGCGGATCGACACGGCGGCCAAGCAAAAGGTCCGGCTAGAGGCGATCCCCGGCGTCGTGCCGAGCCTGCTCAAGGCGCGCGAAGGCTGCCGCTTTGCGCCGCGCTGCAAATTCGCGACGGCCGCCTGCGTGGCTGCCACCCCGCCCCTGCGCGAGGTGGCGCCGGGACACAAGGTCGCCTGCATTCTCTACGAGTCCGCACGGAGCGCCGCCGAATGACCGAGCCCCTGCTCCGCGTCGAGAACCTGGTCAAGCACTTCGCCATCAAGGGCGGTGTCTTCGCGCGCGAGGTCGAGCGTGTGCACGCCGTGGACAATGTCAGCTTCGAGCTGCGCGCCGGCGAGACGCTCGGCGTGGTCGGCGAATCCGGCTGCGGAAAGTCGACGACGGGCCGCTGCATTCTCCGCCTGATCGAACCGACCTCGGGCACGGTGTGGTTCGAAGGCAAGAACGTCACGCAGCTCGGCAAGGACGAGCTGCGCGCACTCTGTCGCGACATGCAGATCATCTTCCAGGACCCCTACGCCTCGCTCAATCCGCGCATGACCGTCGGCGCGATCATCGGCGAGGCGCTCACGATCCACAAGCTGACCAAGACCAAGGAGGAGTACGAGGGGCGGATCGCCGAGCTGCTGCGCACGGTCGGGCTCAATCCCGACTACATGACGCGCTATCCGCACGAATTCTCGGGCGGCCAGCGCCAGCGCATCGGCATCGCGCGCGCGCTTGCCGTGTCGCCCAAGCTGATCGTGTGCGACGAGCCGGTCTCCGCACTCGACGTCTCGATCCAGGCGCAGGTGATCAACCTGCTCGAGGACCTGCAGCAGCAGTTCAGCCTGACCTACATCTTCATCGCGCACGACCTGTCGGTCGTCGAGCACATCAGCACGCGGGTCGCCGTCATGTATCTCGGCCGCATCGTCGAGATCGCGACCGCCAAGGACCTCTACACCAACCCGCTGCATCCCTACACCGAGGCGCTGCTGTCCGCCGTGCCGATCCCCGACCCCGAGGTCAAGCGCAAGCGCATCATGCTGCAGGGCGACGTGCCGAGCCCGATCCGTCCGCCCTCGGGCTGCCATTTCCACACGCGCTGCCCGATCCGCCAGCTTCCGCTGTGCTCGACGGAAAAGCCGGAACTCAAGCAGACCAGCAGCGGCCACTGGGTGTCGTGCCACCTCCGGGGTTGAACTACCCGCGCAACGACGCGAGAGACAGCGTCACCCGCCTGACCGGCTCGCCGCCGATGGCGCGCACCGACAGCGCCACCTCGCCCGCCCACCAGTCGATGTCGATCGTGCCGAAATTGGCCGCCGCATAGGGCGCACCCAGCCGCGCCGCATCGGGCTCGCGCACGCTCCAATAGACCATGTTGATGCCGCTCGACGTGATCTCGTGAAGCGGATAGGCAAGACCGTCGCTGCGCCGGTAGATGCCGCCGAAGTGGCGGTCGCCCGACAGGAACACGACGCCGCTGGCGCGGCAGGCGGCGATGAGGTCGTAGAGGCGCTGGCGCTCGAGCGGCAGATTGCCCCAGCGCTCCCAGCCATGACCGTCGGCCAGCACCTGGATCGAGGTGACGATCAGGCGCAGATCGGCCGGCTCGCCGAGTTGCACCTCGAGCCAACGCCACTGCTCGTCGCCGAGCACGGTCTTGGCCGGATCGGCGTCGGGCACGTAGCGCTCCTTGCCCGGCTGGCCGCGCGCATCGGTCGGCCTGAGCGCCGATCGGAAAAATCGCGTGTCGAGCAGGATGATCTGCAGCCGCTGACCCGGCGCACCCGTCGCCCAGGCGTGGTGGATGCCGTCGCGCCGGCGCCGCGGATCGTCGGCCGGAAGCTCCCAGAAATCGGCGAAGATCTGCTGGGCCAAGCGGCGGTGAGCAAAGGCCGCGCCGTCGTCATTGCTGCCATAGTCATGATCGTCCCAGGTCGCCAGCACGACCGGCGTCTCGCGCCGCACACGCATGTAACCGTCGATGGTCCGCGCCTTGGCGTAGGCCTGCTTGAGCTCGGTCATGTCGGCCGAGCTGACGTCGCCATAGACGTTGTCGCCGGCGAAGACGTAGACCTCGGGCTTGTAAGCGAGCACGGCGTCCCAGATCGGCTGCGGCTTGTCCTGGTGCGCGCACGAGCCGAACGCAACGCGCGTGACCGGCGGCGCGTTCTGCGCCGATGCCTGACGCCGCGCCGCGCCGGCGCCGGCGAGCGCGGTCACGCCGGCGATGAAGTGTCGGCGATTCAGCATGGGCGATTGCGCTGCTTCGCTGCCGTCCTGTCACGCCGTCTCAGCGCTCGACGCCGCGCGGGGCCCCGCACCCAACCAGCGGTCGAGCACCGCATAGAACACCGCAACGCCGACACCGAACATGCCGTGGATGATGATGCTGGTCATCATCCGCGTCGGGACCCAACCGGCGGCGGCCAGGTTACCCTTGATCGGCGCGACAATGAACCAGGCGACCAGTGTCGCCATGCACCCGAGCGCAAACCCCGAGAGCCAGTAGGTCCGTCCCAGCGGCAGGCGAAGGGCAACGAGCGCGAAGACGACGCCCCACAGTCCGCCCCAGAACGCGGCATTCAGGATGCGCGGCACGCCCAAAGGTGGCACGCCCTGAAAGGAATAGATCTGCCCGGACGTCAGTCCGAACTGGCCAAGCACGAAGATCGTCAGCTGATGGAAGATAAAAACCGCCAAAGCGCCTGCCAGGAAACCACGGAGCAAATTCCGTGGCGTGATCGCGTCAGACATTGTCGTCCCTCTCTGTCGCGCGGACGGCCTCTGTTGTGCGCGGCCGGCCAGCCACCCGCGCCACGTCGCGACTGAGTATAGGTCGATGCACCGCGTGCTGTCTCGATACGGGCATATGTCGGCGCACCCGGCGGTTCGCGACCGGTGCTTCGAGTCTTGCTCCTGCCTTCGGACGATGGTCGCGTCGGCCGGCGGAGCCAGACTTGAGATCCACGACGATGAATTCCGAGCCGCGCTTACATTCGGCAAATACCGGGAAAATGCATTTCAAATCAACGTCTGCCACCATATGTCACAGACCGGGAGCCAATGTGCTATTATACGATCAACTGTTGCATTTGAGGTGATGCCATGCCCAAACATTCTCCCAAGGGCGGCAAGTCTCAGCAGAACGACAAGGCTGAGGCCGAACGCCGCCAGATCGAGACCCTGAAGGCGAACGTCACGCGCGCCGTCGACAATGTGCAGCGCCTGGCTCTGGCCGGCAACGTCAGCAACACCGAACGCGGCATCAAGACGGCACAGGAGGCGATGAAGAACCCGAAGCTGCCGCGCGACTTCACGCAGATCGAAACCGCGCGCCTCAAGAAGCTCGAACTCGAGAGCTATACCAAGGCGACCGACATCGCGATCCGCAAGGCGATGAACGCGGCCAAGGCCGACGACGTCGAGCTCAAGTACAAGCTGGTCAGCGAGGCCAAGGGCCTCATGCAAAAAGCCGTCTCGCTCAAGGCGCCGGCCGACTTCAAGACGAGCGCGCTCCGCATGATCGAAGCGGTCATGCTGTCGGGCAGCATCGTCAAGGAAGGACCGACCAAGGCCAAGCCGCTCGACACCGCGCCCAAGCCGCCCGATCGCGCGCACATGCCTGATACGGTCGAGACGCCGGACCGCGCCCATATGCCAGATCGGGTGCCGACGCCCGACCGCGCCCACGACCAGAGCGACGTCCCGCAGGCCTGAGTTCGCTTGGACTGGTCTGATTGCGAGATCAGCGCGCCTCTGCGACGCTGACACCCGATGCCGTCCGGCTGCATGACGCCAGAAAGGCGCTGAAGATTCGGCGGGTCCACTCCCGGCGCACGTGGCGGCCATCCTCCTCGAAGACGTCGTGGTACTGCGCGATCTCGTAGGATGGGAAATACACGATGCGCGGGTCGCTCCGGCATACCTCCCCGACGACAGCGCGCAGGATCGACTTGCTTTCCATGTTGGCCACGACAACGTCGTCCGATGTGAAGGTTCGCACCAAAGGCACCGGCGACACGGTGAGAACGATCTCGGTGCGCGGCAGCGTGCTTCTGATCATCTCGACCATGCGCCTGACATTGGCGAGGTTTTCCTCGAAACTGCTGCGGTGAAAGACGCTGTCGGGCTGCGGCACGCTGGACAGCAGGTCGACGTGGCGGCGGCGCCAGACCTCTGTCAGGCCGAGCGTGCAGACGATGACGTCGGCCTGCACGATGCTGGCTTGGAACACCCGGTCGATGCGCAACGCGAGCTCCATCAGGGCCTCGGGCGAGCTGGCATAGGTATAGGGCCGATAGCAGTCCTCGACCGTCGCAACACCCGGAAACAGGCCTGTCGCACCGCGCGCGCTCGTCGCCATGCAGTCGGCCAGGCGCCGCGTTCGCTCGCCGAACCCCAGCTCGAATTCCTGGCGCATGCTGAACGTGTCGAAGTGATTGACGTGGTTGTACTGCCTGAGCTTGTCGATGTTCTGGCACGCCGGATCGAAACTGATCGGCGCAAGATCGGGGGCGGCGATATAGGCCTCGTCGCGCAGGTAGTTCTTGATCTCCATCGCAAAGCAGCTGCCGATCAGGAAGAATTTGGTGCTTCGGTCGAACAGCGGCCGAGCCGGCAGCGTGATCGCACGCCCCCGCTTCGAGCGTTGCCAAAACTCATTGACGCCTGTCACGTTGGTCCTCCCGTCGACGCCGAGGCGGCCGGATGAAGTCCCGGCGGCGCGTCAGCGGCGTGTCCAGCGGATGGTGGCGCCCGGATGCTCCGGCGCCGCCGCCATCGAACGGCAGGTGACCGCCTGGACGTTCAGCAGCCCGCGCGCTTCGGCATCGTCGAGGACCTGCATCATGTTCACGTTGTGGTCGCGCCACAGAGCCTGCTTGCGCGCCTCCACGGCCCAATCCGGCGTCGGCGCATCGACGCCCGAAAGCGCGTATTGCCAGGCAACCGGCTCGATGTGGACACCAACGACCTCCGGAATGCCGGCGGTCGCCGCGATCAGTCGATCGAAGAAACCCGGATCGAGATGCTCCATCTGTTCGATGCTGTAGACCGAAAAGACGACGAGACGACGAATGCCGCGCGGCAGCCAGTCGAACGCGGCGCCGGCATAGTCGAAGGCGACCGAGCGGAAATCCCGGGTCGCCTGATGGCGTGCGAAGCGCTCGGCGAGCGCGCGCCCTTCCGTCGTGGGCTCGGCACCGACATAGATCGCGCCGCCCGGCGCGCCATTGCGCCACAGATTGAAGATGTTCGAGGACCAGCCCGAACCCAGTTCGACGAAGCAGTCGGCGCTTCCGCCCGCGCCGGCAAGGACAGCGGAGCTGACGAGGTCGCGGTAGATCAGTTCCTTCTCCTGAATCGAGACGCGGATGGTTTCGCCATTGACCAGCAGCTCTTGGTCGAAGTTCCGGGCATCGGCCTTGGCCTCGACGATCTTGAAGAACCTGTCCCACTTGACGGGCGTGCCGTACTTTCCGATGAACGGCTTGACGAAGTACCGATAGCGCTGGAACAGGCGCAGCAGCGTGAGAAACCTCGCGTCGGAAGGCTGGCTACCTGGCAGGAGGCTGCGCTCGATCGCTGTCAGCAGCTCGCCAAGCTGCGACCAGGTCTTGTCGTAGTCGCTCGCTTCGGAATCAGTCGCCGTGGGCGCATCCGACGGGATCAAGGCGCCGTTTCCGCGTCATGTTGAGACAAGACCGAGCGCCATGACGTGCAGGCGCTCGAGCATCGCCCTGACGCTACCACGAGCCTCGGGCAGCCGTCATGTCGGCGGTCGCTGAGTTGCGAGGCTGGTCCTCAGGCCGACCGCTCTTCGATATCGTGCCGCTGCGCGCGCCAGCGCAGCATGCCGCCGGCGAGGTTGGCGACCTGGCTGAAGCCGGCCTGCTGCAGGATGTTGGTGGCCTGTGCGGAGCGCCCGCCGGCGCGGCACACGGCGACGACTGGGCGGTCGCGGTTGAGCTCGCCCATGCGCTCGGACAATTGGCCAAGAGGGATCAGTTTCGCACCGGCGATGTGGCCGAGCGGGCCATCGAATTCGACCGGCTCGCGCACGTCGAGGATCTGGACCCGCTCGGCGTTTTCCTCCAGCCACTGCGGCTGGATCTCCCAGACGCCGGCGAAGGTGTAGATCAGGGGCGCCCACTCGGGGTCGCTGAGCGCGTTGCGATCGTCGTCCGGCCGGCCGCATTTCAGATTGGCCGGAACCGCGACGTCGATCTTCTTGGGATGGGCGAGGCCGAGGTTTTTCATGTAGCCGGCGAAGTCGCCCTCGCCGATCTCTCCGCCCAGCCGCGGATTGAAGCGCCGCTCCTCGGCCACGCTGGTGACCGTCAATCCGCGATAGTCGTGCGCGGGGTAGAGCAGGCATGCGTCGGGCAGGCTGAAGACCTGCTCATGCACCGAGTGGTAAAGCTGGTGCGAATCGCCCTGCTGGAAGTCGGTGCGTCCGCAACCGCGGATCAGCAGGCAGTCGCCCGTGAAGGCCATGCTCTGGTCATCGAGCACATAGGTGACGCAGCCCGCGGTATGACCGGGTGTCGCGCGCACCTCAAGGTGCCGGCTGCCGAACGCGAAGCGGTCGCCCGGCTGGAAATACCGATCAGCCCCGACCGCGCCAGCCGCTGCCGACAGCGCGATCTTGCTGCCGCATTTGAGCTTGAGCAGCCAGCCGCCGGTCACGTGGTCGGCATGGACATGGCTCTCGAGCGTCCAGGTCAGGCGCAGCCCCAGCTCGCTGATGAGAGCGGCGTCCCGCCGCACCTGCTCAAAGACCGGATCGATCAGGATGCACTCGTGAGAGCCGCTGTCGCCCAGCAGATAGGTGTAGGTGGCGGACGGCGGGTCGAACAATTGACGGAATATCAGCATCCCGATGCAGGCTCTCGAGTGTTGGTGCGCCGCCGCTCCGACGGCGGGGCGGAACCATCATAAGGGGACGGCGGCATGGCGGACTGTGATCGACCGCACAGCGCCAGCGTGATGGCATCCGGCTCGCGCGAACTGGTGCTCAGGCGCAAGCCTAGCACGGCACAGACGCTATCGTCATGACGGGAGAACGACGAGAACCGGCCTGCCCTCCCCCGTTCGGGGGAGGGTGAGGGGTCAGACCGGGGGAAGGCGAAAGGCTTAGAGGCGCAGCAGCCCATGTATCGAATCGGGTCGCACATTGACGATGCTGAGGCCGCTGTCGCGCAGCTGATCGCGGACGCTGTGGGCGAGCTTGCGCACGCCGTCGGCCGACAGATCGATTTGGCCCGAGGCTTCGAGCGTCTTGACCATGTCTTCGAGCGTTTCGAGGATGCCCTTCGGCACATCGACCTCAAAGGCCGAGTCCTGATTGTCCTGAACGTTCTCGAGATTGGCGACCTGATCGGCGCCCCTGTCGCCCGGCGCGTTGTCGAGATCCTGCGGCCGCTTGTAACCGATCAGCGCGTTGAGCGCGGCGGAAATGGTGTTGAACGAGGTCATGGCACAGCCCTTTCGTTTGATCCCAGCCCGGCCCTGTCGAAGCGCCTGGCGCGCCTCTCGGGGCAATTGCGATCGGATCAACGCAACTGGTGTGCCAGGGCCAGTCGGCTCCTAATTCATTGAAATACCTTGCCTCTGCGCCCGATCGGGCACGGCAAACTCGGTCCTGCCGGCAAAATTTGCCGGGACCGTCGCATCGAATTGCCGGATCAGGCCTCGACCCAGAACGGGTCGGTGTCCTTGAAGTCGCGCCACAAGCTGCCGAGACGGCGCGCCCGGCGGTCGGCCGTGTGGACATGCCAGCCCGAGACCAGGCCGGCCGCGTTCTGGCGCTCGCCCGCGAGCGGCGCGCCTTCGGCCTCTTCGGCGCTGCGCTTGAGCAGTGCGGCGATCAGCTTGCGCGCGACTTCGACGTCGTTGAGCGTGCCGAGAACGGTCTGCAAATCGGCCAGATGCGCAATGAACGACTTGGCCGCCTTGCGGCCGAACAGGCTCCGGAAAAATTCGCTGGCATAGCGCAGCTTCTTCAGCTGGATGCGCAACCGGTGCAGGGCCTCGACGTCCTGGCCGCCGATCGCGCGCCCGAGCCTGAGCGCCTTGCGGTGACGCCGCTCGAGCATGGCGACCGCAAACTCCGTGATCGGCTGTTCCAGGACTTCGGTCGGGATCATGGCGCGCCAGGGTCGCTTCTCCACCCAAGCGGCCGCGTGCAGCAGGAATTCAGCATATTGCGGCGAGCTGAGCGCGACCCGGGCGCGGCGGTAGCCGTCAGACCGCGCCCGCTCCGCCGCAGCCTCCAAATCGCCCATTCCCGGATGCTCGGCAAACCGCGGCGCGACCGGCCCCAGGACCTCGCTGAGAAACACATCCCAGTTGCGCGCATCGGCCAGCTCGTCGGCCAGCCACTTGGCCCCCAACTTCAGCTCGTCCGCGGCCGCCTCGGGCAGCAGGGGCGAGAACAGCGACATGGCAGAGCGCAGGCGGCGCAGGGCCACACGCATCTGGTGCACGCCCTCGGCGTGCTGGAGGTCGAGCACCGCCGACTCGTTCGCGATGAGATGGTCGAGACAGGCGCGCACGACGGACTGCATCGCCTGTTCCGCCATCATCGCCTTGTCGAGTGCCAGGGCGACCGCGCGCTGCGGTGCCGGCGGCTCGCCCGCGTAGAGGGCGAAGCCGCGCGCCGCCTTGCTGGCCGTCGCAAGCCGGAGCGGCACATCGCGGCTCAGCGTGCGCGCCAGATCGAACAGCCGCTCGGGCTCGCCCGCCTTGAGCTCGAGTTCGACCTCACAGATGGGCGCATTGCCGCGCGCCGTACGGATGACTCCGACATCGATGTCGAGGCCGATCTCATCGCTGCCGTCGGTCAGCCGACGGCGCGTGCGCTTGATCTCGGTATCGAAGATGGGACGCAGCTTGGCGGCGATGTCGGGTCCGGCCACCAGCTCGCGCAGCGCCGGGTCGGCAATCTTGTCGATCTCGGGCGCACTGCCCTTGACCGGGTTCTCGAGCTCGCCACGGCTGAACAGTCCCGCCTGCCGCAGCGCGCCCGTCTTGACGGACTGCACGTGGTGCCGGCCGATGCGGCGCACGCGCAGGGTCACGTCCTTGCTGAAGAGCGCCAGCTTCGGCGTATCGAAATAGACGGAGCGCAGCCGCTGCGTGACCGGCCGCCCGACCGACAGCGAGCGGATGAGCGGATGCCGCTGGAGACGGGCAACATCCTCCGGCGCTATCCGCAGCTTCAACTCGATTTCGCGATTGTCCATGGCGTAGCACGAAGTCTAGCAGCGCGCCGCAAGCTAGCCGATGGCAGTTCGAAAGTACCGTTACTCTTTGATGACAGGGTCGAGACAATCCCCATTTTTCAATATGTTGATCAGAATTCTTAACATCCTACTCTAATGATTTGGGGACAATGAATGATTTCAGGATTCCGGCCCCGGCGCGCAGATCGGACCAGTGGATATCTGGAAAATCAATCACGGCAAGCGCTCCGGTCGGGTACTTGGCGGTCATGCGCCGGCAAGCTTCGGGATCGCTGTCGGGCCCCGCGAGCGCGACCGCGGTTGCGCCGATGCCGGGCTCATGCCCGACGACGAGGGCACGGCCGATCCCGTCGTCGATGTGCTTGAGCCGGGAAACGATGCGGGATCTGCTGGCCAGGTAGAGCCCGCGCTCGTGGCTGATGTCGACCGTGCCGAGATGCGGCAGGATGCGATCGAGCGTCTCGCGCGCCCGCAGCGCGGTCGAGCACAACACGAGATCCGGCTTCAGCCGGCGCTTGGCCATCTCGGCGCCGATCATATCGGCCGCGCGGCGGCCACGATTGTTGAGCGGCCGGTCGTGATCGTCGAGAGCGGGGTCGTCCCAGGACGATTTGGCGTGACGCAGCAGGTAGAGCGCGACCATGGCCTAGATCAGTCGGCTCTCGACCAGAATCTCGCCATGCAGCGTGCGATGGACCGGACATCTGTCGGCAATCTCGAGCAAGCGCTGGCGCTGCTCCTCTGACAGCGGGCCGCCCAGACTGATGCGGCGCTCGATCCGGTCGATCTTGCCCTCCTTGGTTTCGCAGGTGGCGCAGTCCTCGGCATGGATCTTGGCGTGGGACAGTTCGACGCGCGTGTGCTCGAGCGGCCAGTTCTTGTGGTCGGCATACATACGCAATGTCATCGAAGTGCACGCGCCGAGCCCGGCGAGAAGAAAATCATAAGGCCCCGGCCCGCGATCGTTGCCGCCGGCGGCGATCGGCTCATCGGCCGTCAGCAGGTGAGTGCCGACGCGCACGCGCTGGGTGAACTTGCCGGCATGGGCTTCCTCGACCAAGACCACCCCGGTCGGCATCGGCGGCTCCGCTTCCGCCGATGGTACGCCGAGGGCCGGCACATAACGCGACGCCCAGCCTGCCAGCACGGTAGCCACGTAGGCGGCATCCTCGTGGCGCGACAGGAGGTGATCGGCGCCGTCGAGCGAGACGAAGCTCTTGGGATGCCGCGCCGCCTGGAAGATCAGCCCGGCATTCTCGATCCCGACCGTACCATCGAGAGGTGCGTGGAAGATCAGAAGGGCGCGTTTCAACCCGCCGAGAATGGCGCCGAGCGACTGACCCCTGATGTCGTCGAGAAACTGCTTGCGGATCCGAAACGTCCGCCCGGCCAGCTTGACCTCCGCCTCTCCCGCGGACTCGATCTCCGTCACCGCCGGCTGGATCAGGTGCTGAACATGGATGGGATCGGCAGGCGCTGCGATCGTCACGACCGCCCGGCATTCGGGAACGCGCGCGGCCGCCACCAGCACCGCCGCGCCGCCCAGGCTGTGACCGACCAGAATGCTCGGCGCCCGATGGTTCGCACGCAGGAATTCCGCCGCGGCCACCAGATCCTCGACGTTGGAGGAGAAGTTGGTGTTGGCGAACTCGCCCTCGCTGGCGCCGAGTCCGGTGAAATCGAAACGCAGCACCGCGATGCCTTGCTCGGCCAGACCGCGCGCGATGCGCGAGGCGGCGAAGACGTCCTTCGAGCAGGTGAAGCAATGGGCAAACAACGCGAACGCGCGTATCGGCCCGGCAGGTCGGTCGAGCCGCGCGGCAAGTGCAGCGTCAAAGCTACCTTTGAAGCCTATTCGCTCGGATATGATCTGCATGGTGCGAACACTTTCATGGCAACGGTGGGGGCCATGGCACCACTTGGCCCTGGCCTTTTCAAGCCGATCATCCCAGGATGGGCGTCCCGCCTGCCGTCCTCGGCTCGTGGCCGGAACCACTACCGAGGTGCACGCCTCGCCCATGTCGGAAGTCCAAATCGGCTTTGCCACCGTCGCCGATGCCGAGGCGATTGCCGTGCTCAATCGCGAACTTTTGGCATTCTACGAGATTTCGCCGCCCGGCCCGATCCCTGCCGTCGCTGAACAGATCCGACGTCACGGCATCGGACCGCCGCCGGGGGTCGAAATCCTGCTCGCCAAGCGCTGGTCGGAGCTGATCGGCATCCTGATCTTCCAGGAAATGTTCTCGCTCGCGGCCAACTATCGCATCCTGTTCATCCAGGATCTCTACGTCGTCGAGCGCGCGCGCGGCCAGGGCGTCGGCCGCAAGCTGATGCTGCGTCTGGCCGAGATCGCCGAAGAGCGGCAGATCCCGCACATCGACTGGACGGCGGATAAATGGAATCGCGGCTCGCAGCGTTTCTATCGCGCGCTCGGCTCCATGCTGCGGGGCGAAAAACTGGTCTATCGCCTGACCGCAGATAAGCTCATGCAATTGTTGAAGGATGAAATTTAGTTCGTTGAAATGACATCGATAAAATCAATCAGAAATTTGCGACGGCGCGACGTTCGCGTGCTCGATCGCACAACGCCGTTTCAGGGCTTCTTCCAGCTCGACCTGATGCATCTCCGGCACCGGCAGTTCGACGGGACCTGGTCGCCGCGCATCGAACGCGAGGTGTTCGTGCGCGCCAATGCCGCGGGCCTCCTGCCCTACGACCCGGTTCTCGATCGCCTTCTGCTGGTCGAGCAGTTCCGCGCCGGCGTGTTCACCGAAGGTTCCGAGCGGCCCTGGACGCTCGAAGTGGTCGCTGGGATCATCAAACCGGGCGAGACGCCGGAGGATGTCGCCCAGCGCGAAACTATCGAGGAAGCCGGAGCCTCGGCCACCCAAATCGTTCATGTCTGCAATTTCTATGTGAGTCCCGGCGGCTGCAGCGAATACGTCATGCTCTATTGCGGACGCGTCGACCTCAAAGGCGTGAAGAGCGGAGCGCCGGCGGGGCTCGCCGACGAGCACGAGGACATCCGCGTGCATGTGCTGAGCTATGCGCAGGCCGTGAAGCTCATGAAGCGTGGCTTGATCGACAACGCCATCACCATCATTGCGCTGCAATGGCTGGCGCTCAACCGAGCCGAGCTGCGCCGGCGCTGGGCTGCGCCAAAGGGACGAACCAAGTGCTCCGGGACGTGATCGGGTCACGTTGAAGCCGCGCTTCAATGCGACACGATCCCATCTAGACTCCGCCGCGGATGAAGTGAAGGGACTGAAAGCCCTTCCGAAAGTCGACCACCTCCGCGCGCAGCGCTTCGACCGGCTGATTAGACTTGAGCACGCGCGCGATGGCGCGCGCGATCCACGACATGTCGGCCGGCTGCATGCCCCAGCGTGTCACTTCCTGCGTGCCGAGCCGTATGCCGTTGAGGTCGTCCGCGACCGCCGGAAGCGGCAGGCCGATGCCGCACATCAGCAGATGGGCTTGCGCGAGCCGCTTGGACGCGGTCTGCCCCCCGCCGAAGGGGGCCGCATGGATTGCCAGGTGGTGGCTCTCGGTATGGCCGCGGCCGCGCACCTCGTGGACCGGCAAGCCTTCGGCGGCGAGTGCCGTCGCAAGCGCCTGGGCGTTGGCCACGCACGCATCGGCATAGGCGCGGCCGTGCTCGATCAGATCGAGCGTCGCCAGGGCGAGCGCCGCCGTCTTGCCGACGTCGAAATTGGCGGTCATCCCGGGATAGGCGATCTTGTCCAGCCGCGCGGCGAGCGCCGCGTCGTTCGTCACCACGAGGCCGGCAGGCGGTCCGCCATAGGCCTTGTAGGTCGACATGGTCATGACATGCGCGCCATCGGCGAGCGGCGCCTGGAACCGGCCGCCGGCAATGATGCCCCCCATGTGTGCGGCATCGTAGAGCACGCGGGCGCCGACCTCGTCGGAGATCGCTCGGACAGCGCCGACGTCGTAGGGAAACAGGCACAGCGAGCCCGCGACCGTGATCAGCTTGGGACGCAGCCGGCGAGCCTCCGTCCTGAGCCGATCGAGATCGATCGCCATGCGCTGGGCGTCATAGGGCACCGGATGGATTTCCAGGCCGTAGAGACCGGCCGCTCCGGCCCGGTGGTGGGTGACGTGGCCGCCCATCTCCGGCGGGAACGCCATGATGCGGTCACCCGGCGCGCAGGTCGCCATGAAGACATAGAGATTGGCGAGCGCGCCCGAACCGACGCGGATCTCGGCATAGGCGGCGCCGAACAATCGGCGCACCAGGGCGTCGGCCACCACCTCGATCTGCTCGGCGAACTGCATGCCCATCTCGTACTTGTCGCCGGGGTAGCCGAGCGACGGTCGATTGCCGAGCGAGCGCGCCAGCATCTCGGCGGCGCGCGGGTTCATCACATTGGTGCCTGCATTGAGCCCGATCGTCTCGCGGTCCATATGCCGCTCATGCTCGTCGACCAGGCGGCGCAGATGCCGCTCGATGTCGTCGCTGCCGCCGCCCAGCAGGCGACCCTCGATTTCCCGGATCGTGCGCTGACAATCGGCCGGCATCCAGGGGAGACGGTGGGAGGGCGGATCGTCGACGGTGCGCGCGCGCATGCGGGGTGCCCTATTTGTAAGCCTCGACGTTCAGGCTGATCGGCACGCCGAAACGCTGGGCCTTGCTGAAGTCGTTGAACAGGTCGAAGCACGGGACGCGGCGAAAACGGCCAAACCCGGCCTGCGCCAGGAAGCTGAACATGAAATCGGCCGTGAAGCCGATGCGGTGCAGGTCGTAGGCATCCTCCTGGGCGCCGAACATGTTCATCATCAGCGAGAATTTCTGGTCGGCCGGCACCTGGGGATGGACGAAAAGCTGGCACAGCGTCTCGAAGTCCGGGACGCTGATGCGGCACAATCCCCCCGGCTTGAGCACGCGGTGGATCTCGCGCAGCGCCTGCGGCAGCTCGTCGCGAAACCCGAGATGCTCGAGGACGTGGGACGCATAGACCTCCTCGACGCTCCCGTCGGCGAATTGCGCGAGCGAGGTGCACGAACCGACGAAGTCGACATGGGGGCCGGGCTGGACGTTGAGGATCTTCCAGCCCTCCTTGGCCTCCGTGCCGCCGATGTGCAGGCGCAATGCCTCGCCGTGGCTCATGGGGGCAGGTTCCGGCACGGGCGTTCCAGCGTCAAGGGGAGCGAGGGAAGCCGAATTGGCGCGGCCGTTCAGGCTGATTTGGCCTGCTTGAGAGGCAGCCAGATTTCAACCTTGGTCCCCTCGCCGACCCGGCTCGCGATATTCAGGTGACCGCCATGCATTTCGACCAGCGAGCGCGACAGCGCAAGCCCGAGGCCCGATCCGCTTTGGCGCCGGTCGAACACGCTGGCGACCTGCTCGAACGGCCGTCCGAGCCGGGGCAGCTGGTCGGGCGGAATGCCGATGCCCGTATCGGTCACCGTGATCCTGACCATCGCCTGCCCGCTCGCTTCCTTGACGCTGTCGGCCTGAATCGAAACGCGGCCGCCTTTGGGCGTGAACTTGATCGCGTTGGACAGCAGGTTGAGCAGGATTTGACGCAACGCGCGGCGATCCGCCACGCAGCGCATCGAGTAGACCGCCATCTCGTTGGCCAGATGGAGGCCCGCCGAACGTGCCGTCTCCGCCACCATGCTCAGGCAGCTGTCGACCTCGGCGGACAATGACAGCTCGATCGGATGGACCTCGAAGCGCCGCGCCTCGATCTTGGCCATGTCGAGCACGTCGCTGATGACATCGAGCAGGTGTGACCCGCTCATGTGGATGTCACGTGCGTATTCGCGGTAGCGCGGCTCGCCGAGCGGGCCGATCAACTCCGACATGAGGACCTCGGCGAAGCCCATGATGGCGTTGAGCGGTGTGCGCAGTTCGTGGCTCATCGACGCAAGGAACTCGCTTTTGGCGCGGCTTGCCGCCTCGGCTTGCTCCTTGGCCGCGATCAGCTCGCGTTCGAGCTTGACCTGGTGGGTCACCTCACGTCCGCTGCCGCGATAGCCTTGGAAGTTGCCCTCCGGGTCGAAGACCGGCTTGCCGCTGACCGCGATATGGTAGGTCGCCCCGCCGGCGGTCTTGACGCTGTAGGTGAAGTCGCGAAACGCGCGGCGGGCTTCGTGGTCGGCGCGGTGCTCGCTCCACTTGGCGTGCTCGCGGTCGGCCAGTTGCGGCGATTCCCAGCGGCAGAGCCCGATCAGGCTGTTCGGGTTCGAATTGACCATGCGCGCCCCTTCGGAGATCAAGGTAAAGCGGTGGTCGGGCCCGGTCTCCCAAAACCAGTCGGAAGAGGTCTGCGCATAGTCGGCCAGCCGCTCGTCCATCCGTCGCGCGTCGGCCTGCGCGCGCCGGAGATCGGTGACATCGAAGTTCACGGTGAGCACGCCGATCAGATTGCCGCGATCGTCGCGCACGGGCGCTTTGTGCATGGCGACGACCGCCGGCTCGCCCTTGGCGTTGACGTCGTCGAACTCGACGAACGGCACCGACCGGCCGGTGCGCAGCACCTCGCGATCGAGCTCCTCGGCGCGACCTCCGCGGCCGTGACCGAACAACTCGCTGGCCGTTTTGCCGATCGCCTCCGCGGGCGAGCGAATACCCAGGCTCGCCGGCAGCCATTCGACCATGGCGCGGTTCACCAGGAGATAACGCAGGTCGAGATCCTTGATGTTTATGAGCGCCGGCACCGAATCGAACATGGACTTGAGGAGCGCGCGCCCGCGCCGAGCTTCGCCTTCGACACGCCGGATGTCGGTCACATCGGAGCGGATCTGGATGATCCCGCCTTCGCGCGTCCGCGCCTCGATCATCTGGCAGACGCGTCCGTCGCGATAGACCACTTCGACCGGTTCGGCCGGATCGAGATGACGCGCCATGCGCCAGCGGAACCACGCCTCCCGGTCGGGCTTCATCATCTCCGGATCGATGACCGAATCCATGGCCATTCTGAGAATCTCCGAATAGCTCAGCCCCGGCCGGGCGATCGGAATGTCACGGTGAAAATGGCCGTAGAGGCGGTTGCACACCACCAAGCGGTCGTCGGCATCGAACATGGCGAAGCCGATCGGCAGACGGTCGATCGCATCGAGCAGCCAGCGCTCGCGCCCCGTCACCGCCGAGCGCAGGCGCTTGAGCTCGGACTCGGCGTCCCGTCGCTTCGACCGTTCAGCCTGAAGCGCGGCGGCGAGCTTGGCGTCGGCAAGCTTCGGCGTGGCGCGCTTGGCGCGCGGACCCGGCGACTTGAACGCTCTTGTCTTTGACGTCTTCGTCGGCGACGGCGCCGGCTTCGACCGGCTGCGTCGCGACATCCTGGCCTTACCGCGCACGCTGCGGGTGGCCTGAGGGGGACGGTTCTGCCCGCCGCGCCTCAATCGTAGGTCTCGAACTGGTCTGCGGCCCGCCTGTCGTAACCCAGACTGGCGCGCAGCAGCTGTCGCGTGTAGGCCTCGCGCGGCGTTGCAGCGCGCAGCTGCGCCACGGTCATCTCCTCGACAATCCGGCCCGCATTCATCACCGCAAGCCGGCCGCACATGTGCGCGATCACCGACAGGTTGTGCGTGACCAGCACATAGGTCAGCGCGCGCTCGCGCCTGAGACGGACGAGCAGGTTGAGGACTTCGGCCTGTACCGAGACATCGAGCGCCGAGGTCGGCTCGTCGAGCAGGAGAATGCGCGGCTCCAGGATGAGGGCGCGCGCTATGGCCACCCGCTGGCGCTGGCCGCCCGAGAGCTGATGCGGATAGCGGAAGCGGAAAGCCGGTCCCAAACCGACCTCGAGCAGCGCGCGCTCGATCCGGCGGTCGGACTGTCCCAGGCCATGGATCGCGACCGGCTCGGACAGGATGCGATCGACGGTGTGTCGGGGATGCAGCGACCCATATGGGTCTTGGAACACCATCTGCACCTGCTTGAAGAAGGCGCGACGCCGATGGGGAGGCTGTGCCTCGCCCGCGACGACGATGCTGCCGGTCCACGCGGGGTTGAGGCCCGCGAGCGCGCGCAGGACGGTCGACTTGCCGGAGCCGGATTCGCCGACAATGCCGAAGGCCTCGCCCGGCGCCACGGTGAAGCTTGCATTCTTGACCGCGTGCACCGCCGAGGGGCCATGACCGAACGTCACGTCCAGCCCCTCGACCATGATCATGGCGCTGGTCGCGCTCACGGCGCCGGCGCGTCCAGCCAGGCCGGATCGCGCTGGAGCACCTGCAGCTCGTCGACCGGCTCGTCGATGCGCGGCAGCGAGCGCAGCAGGCCAACGGTATAGGGGTGGCGCGCCTCGCGCAGCCGGGCGGCCTGGCAGACCTCGACGATGCGGCCGGCATACATGATCAGGACGCGGTCGCAGAAGCTGGCGACCAGGTTGAGGTCGTGGCTGATGAAAATCAGGCCCATGCCGCGCTTGGACACGAGATCGTCGAGGATCGCCAGGACCTGCATCTGCACGGTCACGTCAAGCGCCGAGGTCGGCTCGTCGGCAATCATCAGGTCCGGATCCGGGATCAGCATCATGGCCATCATAATGCGTTGGCCCATTCCGCCCGATACTTCGTGCGGATAGAGGTCGAAGACCCGCTCGGGATTGCGAATGCGTACCGCAGCCAGCATATCGAGCGCGCGCCGACGCGCCTCGGCCGGCTCGGCCTTGTGATGGATCAGATAGGCCTCGGCGATCTGGCGGCCCACCGTCATCACCGGGTTGAGCGAGAATTTCGGGTCCTGCAGCACCATGGAGATGCGGCGGCCGCGGATGTCGCGCATCGCCGCCTCGTCGATGCGCGCGAGGTCGATGCCGTCGAACATGAGCCGGCGTGCCGTGACCTGCCCGGGCGGCTGGATGAGCCGCAGGATTGATCGCCCGGTCACCGACTTGCCCGACCCGGACTCCCCGACGATGCCCAGTTTCTCGCGCCCGACCGCGAAGGAGATGCCGCGCACCGCCTCGACCACCCGGGTGCGGCCGGGAAAGCGGACCCAAAGATCCTCCACCGTCAGCAGCGGATCGCCTGAAGCCGCCACGCTATTTGCCCTTCGGATCGAGCACGTCGCGCAAGCCGTCGCCCAGCAGATTGAAACCCAGGCTGACGATGCAGATGGCGACCCCGGGAATGGTCGCGACCCACCAATGGTCGATGAGGAATTTGCGGCCCGATGAGATCATGGCGCCCCATTCCGGCATGGGCGGCTGTGCACCCAGGCCAAGAAAGCCGAGGCCGGCCGCGGTCAGGATGATGCCAGCCATGTCGAGCGTGATCCGGATGATCAGAGAGGACAGGCAGAGCGGCACGACATGGCCGAGGATGATGCGCAGCGGCCCCGCCCCCTGCAGGCGGATCGCGCTGATGAAGTCGCTGTTCCGGATGGTCAGCGTCTCCGCGCGCGCGATGCGCGCGTAGGGCGGCCACGCCGTGATCGCAATGGCGATGATCGCGTTCTGAATGCCCGGCCCCAGCGCGGCGACGAAGGCGAGCGCCAGGATGAGCCGCGGAAAGGCCAGGAACACATCGGTGATGCGCATCAGCACCGTGTCGAACCAGCCGCCGAGATAGCCCGCCACCGTGCCGACCAGCAGCCCGATCGGCCCGACGATGATGGCAACCAGGCCGACGATGAGCAGCGTGATGCGCGCGCCATGGAGCAGACGCGCATAGACGTCGCGGCCCAGCTCGTCGGTGCCCAGAATGTGCTCGGCACTGGGCGCCTGAAGACGGTTGCCGAGATCCTGCGCGAAGGGCGAATGCGACGTCAGGTAAGGCGCCAGGGCAGCAATGACGATGAGCGCCACGACGATTGCCAGCCCGATCATGGCGAGCGGGTTGCGCAGGAAGTGCAGCCATCGCACATAGGCCTGCCCCAGCCGCGCCTGAGTGCGTGAGTGCGGCGTTTCGGCGAGCAGCCACGCGCGCGAGCCGGGACGGGAACTTGCGGACGCTGACATCGCTCCCACCCTAGCTAAGAACTCCCCCTTGCGGGGGAGGGTTGGGTTGGGTGCAAAGGCCGATGCAAACGTCGGAAACGAGCGAGCAAGCGGAACGCCCCCACCCTTTCGGACCGCGTTGCGGTCCGAACCCCCGAAAGGGGGGAGGGAAAATAGAGAGCGCAGATGTTGAGCTACCAGTCATCTACTTAGCCCTCGGGTCGACGAGGCGGTAGAGCACGTCGGACAGCAGATTGATGCCGATGAAGATTGTGCCGACGATGATGGTGGCGCCGAGCACCGCGTTCATGTCGGCGGCCAGCAGCGCATCGGTGAGATAGGAGCCGAGCCCCGGCCAGGCGAACACGGTCTCGGTCAGCACCGATCCTTCGAGCAGATTGGCATAGGTCAGCGCAATGACCGTGATGAGCGGCACCAGGATATTGCCGAACGCGTGGCGCCAGATCACGCGGCTTTCGGCCATGCCTTTGACGCGCGCGGTGGTGATGTATTCCTGTCGCAGCTGCTCGAGCATGAAGCTGCGCGTCATGCGCGCAATGTAGGCGAGTGAGAAGTAGCCGAGGATCGCCGCCGGCAAGATGATGTGGCTGAAGGCATTGCCGAATACCTCCCATTCGCCGGCCAGCACGGAGTCGACGAGGATGACGCCGGTGACCGTGTCGACGACGTCGAAGTAGCCGACATCGAGGCGGCCCGGCCCGGCGACCACGCCAAGCCAGGCATAGAGGATGAGCAGTCCGACCAGGCCGAGCCAGAACACCGGCACGGAATGGCCGAACAGCGCAAGAACGCGGATGACGTGATCGATCCACTTGTTCTGATGGACAGCGGCGAAGACGCCCATGGGCACGCCGATAATCAAACCGAGCAGCGTCGCGACCGTGGCCAGCTCCAGCGTAGCGGGGAAGACGCGGCGGATGTCGGACAGCACTGGCTTGCCGGTCAGCACCGCCGTGCCGAAATCGCCCTGCACGACTTTCTGCACATAGATCCAGAACTGCTGCCACAGCGGCAGGTGCAGCCCCAGCTCCATGCGCACGCGCTCATAGACGGCGGCCGGCGCGCGATCGCCGACGGCGGCCAGCACCGGATCGGTCGGCACGACGCGGCCGATGAAGAACGTCACCAGCAAAAGGCCGAGAAACGTCACGAGCACGGTCAGGACAAGGCGCGTCGCCACCCACGCGTGCCGTCCCCACGCGCGGCGACGCTCTCGCTGAGACCGGCCCTGATGCGTCGGGGGCGGCCGATCGGCCGCCCCCGAACTCGTTCCGACAGTTTCGGCCGTCACGGACTACTTCTTGACGATGCCGTAATAGACGTTGTCTTCGAAGCTCGGTCCCATCTCGAAGCCGTCGACGTTGGCGCGATGGGCCACCGTCTCGATCTGCTGGAACATGATGGCGAAGGGCGAGGTCTTGAGGAACTCGCGCTGCGCCGCCTCGTAGATCGCCACACGCTTCTTCGGGTCGACCTCGCGGACGGCCGCCTTGATCTGGGCGGTCATCTGCGGAATGTTCCACGAATTGCGCCATGCCAGCGTCTTCGACTTGGCATCATCGCCATTGTCCTCGTTCATGGCGAAGGTTTCGGCATTGGTGTGCGGGTCCTGGTAGTCGGGGCCCCAGCGGCCGATATAGATGTCGTGGTTGCGCGCGCGGTATTTGGTCAGCGTCTGCCGCCCGTCGCCCGGGATGATCTCGAGCTTCACGCCGGCCTGGGCAAAGGTGCCCTGGATCGCCTGCGCGATCTCCGTGGTCGGCGAGTTGTTGCGCGTGTCCATCGTCACATTGAAGCCATTGGGCAGACCGGCCTTGGTCAGCAGGTCCTTCGCCTTGGCGACGTCGAGCTTGTAGGGCCGGTCGGAGATCGCGCCGAGGAAGCCCTGCGGCAGGAAGTTCTGATGCACAACATAAGTGCCCTGCACGATGTTCTTCTCGATCGCATCGTAGTCGATCAGGTATTTGAGCGCCTCGCGAACCTCCGGCTTGGCTAGGTTCGGGTTCTTCTGGCTGAACGAGATGTAGAGCACCGCGCCCTTGCGCGCCTGCTGGATCTTGATGTCCTTGTTCCGTGCGACCGCGGCGAGGTCGTCCTTGCCGAGGTTGCGCGCGAAGTCGATGTCGCCCTTTTCGAGCAGAAGACGCTGAGCCGCCGGCTCGGCGATGTGGCGCACGACGACGCGCCGCGTCTTGGCCTTGTCGCCCGACCAATGATCCTCGTGGCGGATCATGGTGAAGGAATCCTTGGGCTTCCAATTGACCAGCTTGTAGGGGCCCGTGCCGGCCGATGCCTCGCTCTTGAGCCAGCCATTACCGAAATCGCCGGCCTTCTCGTGCTTCATCGCTTCCTTGCTGTCGACCACGCCGCCGACCACCGCCGTCATGCAGTAGTAGAAGAAGGTCGGCGCCACGGCTTCGGCGGTCTCGACCACGAGCGTGCTGTCGTCGACCGCGCGGATGCGCTGCTTGACGTTGTCCTTGTTGAAGCCGAACTGGGTGAGAATGAAGCCCGGCGACTTGTTGAGGATCACGGCGCGCTGCAGCGAATAGGCCGCATCGGCCGCGGTCAGCACGTTGCCGGAGTGGAACTTGACGCCCTTGCGCAGCTTGAAGGTGTAAGTCTTGCCGTCGCCGCCGACATACCACGTCTCGGCGAGCTGGCCATAGAGCCGCGTCACGTCCTTCGGATCGTAGGCGATCAGCCGCTGATACATGTTGGTGATCGCTTCGCTGCCGGAGAACTCGAAGGATTCGCCGGGATCGAGCGAGATGATGTCGTCGATCGCATAGGCGATGACGACCGTGTCTTTGGGCGTCGCCGCGAGCGCGGCACCCTGAATACCAAGGGCGCTCACGCCAAGCGCGACCGTTCCTGCCGCAAGCAGGGTTGCGTATGACTTCATTCCAAGACTCCCCGTTCCGCTTCCGAGGGCACGGATGGCCCCCCATTGACCGCACCGGAACCTCACGGGCTCGGCACCTGTCCTGCGCGCGATCATTGACGGGCGATACCTTCGAAGTCAAGGAATTGAAAAAGCCCGTATTTTCTCGTGGCTTGATGGGATGTGAGCGCGCCGCTAGTCTGCCCCGGCCCTGCCCTCTCCCACGAAGGAAACACACCTCATGGATGTCCGCTCGGGCTTCGTCGACATGATCGGCCGCACGCCTCTCGTGCGCCTGCGCCGGGCGTCGGAACTGACCGGCTGCAACATCCTGGCGAAGTGCGAATTCCTCAATCCGGGCGGATCGGTCAAGGACCGCGCGGCGCTAGCCATGATCCTGGACGCCGAGGGGAAGGGCCTGCTCGCCCCCGGGGGGACCATCGTCGAGGGCACGGCCGGCAATACTGGCATCGGCCTGGCGCTCGTCGGCAACGCGCGGGGCTACAAGACCATCATCGTCATGCCCGAGACCCAAAGCCAGGAGAAGAAGGACGCGATCCGCCTGTGCGGCGCCGATCTTCGCCTGATGCCGGCCGTACCCTACAAGGATCCCAATAACTACGTGCGCTATTCCGAGCGCCTGGCCAGGGAGCTGGGCGCCTGGTGGGCCAACCAGTTCGACAATGTCGCCAACCGCGACGGCCACTACCGCACGACCGGCCCCGAAATCTGGGCGCAGACCGACGGCAAGGTCGACGCCTTCACCTGCTCGGTCGGCTCGGGCGGCACGCTTGCCGGCGTCGCCATGGCGCTGAAGGAGCGCAACCGCAACATCAAGATCGTGCTGGCCGATCCGATGGGCTCCGCGCTCTATCACTGGTACAAGCATGGCGTGCTCAAATCCGAGGGCAGCTCGATCACCGAGGGTATCGGCCAGGGCCGCGTCACCAAGAACCTCGAGGGCGCGCCGATCGACGATGCGGTCCAGGTGACCGACGACAAGGCGCTGCCGACCATTTTCAACTTCGCCAAGTACGAGAGTCTGATCGTCGGTGGCTCGTCGGGCATCAACGTGCGCGCCGCGATCCGCGTGGCGCGGCGGCTCGGGCCGGGCAAGACCGTGGTCACGCTGCTCGCAGACTACGGCTCGCGCTACCAGAGCAAGATCTTCAATCCTGCCTTTCTGCGCTCCAAGGGTCTGCCGACCCCGAGCTGGCTCGAATAGGTACGCCCATGTCATCCTCCTACGCCAAGCCCGACGCCCTCGTCAGCACCCAGTGGCTGGCCGACCACCTCAGGGCGCCCGACGTGCGCGTCGTCGACGCGACCTACTTTCTGCCCCACATGAAGCGCAACGCACGCCAGGAGTACGAGCAGCGCCATATCCCCGGCGCGGTGTTCTTCGACATCGACGAGATCAAGGACGAGACCAATCCCCTGCCCCACATGCTGCCGAGCCCGGAGAAGTTTTCCGCACGCGTGCGCAAGCTCGGCCTTGGCGACGGCGTCAAGATCGTCTGCTACGACCAGCACGGATTGATGAGCGCCGCGCGCGCCTGGTGGATGTTCCGCGTGTTCGGCCACAACGACGTGGCCGTGCTCGATGGCGGGCTGCCCAAATGGACCGCCGAAGGCCGCCCCGTCGAGGACACGGTGACCATGCCGGCTGAGCGGCATTTCACGGCGCGTTTCAACAACTTTCTGGTGCGCAATCTCGACCAGCTGCGCGCCAATCTCGACACCAAGCGCGAGAACGTGATCGACGCGCGTGCGGCCGGCCGCTTCAAGGGCGTCGAGCCCGAGATCTGGCCAAGCCGTCCGGGCCACATGCCCGGCGCGCTCAACCTGCCCTATGCCGATCTGCTCGACCCCAAGGACAAGACCTTCCTGCCCGCCGATCAGCTCGCGCAGAAGTTCAAGGCTGCTGGCATCGACATGTCGCGACCCGCCGCGTGCAGCTGCGGCTCCGGCGTCACAGCCTGCATCCTGGCCCTCGGCTTCTACCTGCTCGGCCGAGACGACGTCGCAGTCTATGACGGCTCCTGGGCGGAATGGGGCGGCCGCAACGACACGCCGGTGGTGACCTAGTCTCGTGAGTCGTTCTGATTCTGACGCAGCGACGAGCCTCATGCTGCGCATCGGGCGAAGCCCGCTTTGCCCTGGTCCGAAGCATGGGGCCGCTTCCGCCTCTCAGCAGGTTCTGGCAAGCAACAGATGTGGGGCGGCGCCCTCGTGGTTCGACACGTGTTCAGCACGAAGAAGCGATCATGACGCCTGAAACCGACATCCCAGCCGGCCACATCCGCGTCGTCATCACCTATCTCGAGATGTTGCAGCGGCCGACGAGGCCGACCGTGCCGGCCCCGCCGGGACGCCTGGCGCTGATGCGCGCCGAGCCGCCGACCATTTCCTTCTATCGCTATCTCTATGATGCGGTCGGCCGGAACTGGAACTGGGTCGACCGCAAGAAGCTGACCGACGACCAGCTCAAATTGATTATCCACGACCCCAAGGACGAGGTCTATGTGCTCTACGTCCAGGGCGCGCCGGCCGGCTATGCCGAGCTCGATCTGCGCCGGCTGCCGGAGATCGAGCTCGCCTATTTCGGCCTGGTGCCCGAGTTCATCGGCCGCGGCCTCGGCTGGTACCTGCTCAACTGGGCGATCGACAGCGCCTGGAACCGCGACATCACGCGGCTCTGGGTCCATACCAACACGCTTGATCACCCGCGTGCGCTCGGCAACTACCAGCGCGCCGGTTTTGTCCCGTACAAGCAGGAAAGCCACATCTCGCCCGATCCGCGCATCTGGACCAGCGCGGCACTCAAGGCCCTCAAGCGGGTGACGACGAATCAGCCGACGGGCGAGACCGACTGATCTCGCGCCACCCGGCTTCGACCGCGCTCGGCGCGAGGTCGCGCAGGATGAAGACGAGACGCGAGCGCCGGTCCTCGTCGGGCCAAGCCGACAGCGCGACCGGCGGATGAAACACGTGGTGGACGCCGTGGACGACCACAGGCCCCGCCTCGCCCCGCAGATCGAGAATCCCCTTTACGCGCAGCAGGCTGGCGCCATGCTCGGCGCGCAGCGCGGCGAGCCAGCGGGACACCTCATTCCACTCGAGCGGCGCAGCGCTGATCAGCGCGATCGAGCGGATCCGGCTGTCGTGCCGGTTCACGTCGTGATGGTGGTGATCGTGGCCCGCGTGCGGCTCCGGGTAGGCGTCGGCGCGCAGCCATTGACGCACCGGCGCGGTCTTGCGCTCGGGATCGAATGGACCGGCGCCGAACAGGCATGCCGGCGGCACGTCGCCCTGTCGGCACGCAAGGACTGGGGCACCCGGGTTGAGCCGCGCCAGCCGTGCTCGCAACGCGGACGCGGCGTCCGCTGCGGCCAAGTCCAGCTTGGTCATGAGCAGGCGGTCGGCAATCGCGGCCTGCTTCTGCGCCTCGACATGCTCATCGAGCTGTCCCATGCCGAGCACGCCGTCGACCGTGGTCACCACGGCATCGAGCCGGAGAAAATGCGAGATCAGCGGATTGTTGAGCAGCGTCTGGATGATCGGGGCGGGATCGGCTAGTCCCGTCGTCTCGATCAGGATGCGGCGGAAGGCCGGCACCTCGCCACGGTCGCGGCGCGCCAGCATGCGGCGCAGCGTGTCCTGGAGGTCGCCACGAATCGTACAGCACAGGCAGCCCGACTGCATCACCACCATCTCGCCGTCGATCGGCTCGACCAGCAGATGATCGAGTCCGATCTCGCCGAACTCGTTGATGACGACGGCACTGTCGCCCATCTCGGGATGGCGCAGCAACGCATTGAGCAGCGTGGTCTTGCCGCTGCCGAGGAAGCCGGTGATGACCGACACGGGCAGCCGCTCGGCCGAACGATCCGGGTCGAACAGGCTCATGGCAGGTTTATACCATAGCGAGCATTTCTCCTGGGATGACTTGACAGGCGCGCGCAGCCGCGGGACCGTTCCCGTGCAAGAGCGGCGACCCAATCGCCCCCGCCATGAACAGGGAGACCCGCCATGACCATCAAGGATCGGTTCGATCAGGATGTAGGCGCCCCGCAATCGCCGGAGCGTCGCGATTTCTTCAAGACCGCCAGCGTTGCCGGCGTCGCGGGCGCGGCTGCCATGGGCGTCGGGAAATTCAGCCTGGCGCCCGTCGCCGTCGGCCAGGCCCAGGCGCAGACCGTGGCCCAGGCGCCGACACAAGCCTAGTGGCCGTCGCGCTGGGGCAAGGATGACGAGGCGGGCGCCACAAACCACATCACCCCGGCCAAGGTGCTGGACGCCGCGAAGTGGATCCGCGACGGCAAGGTCTACAAGCTCGGTCGCGCCTATGAGGCGGGGATGCCGATGTTCGGCCAGCGCGTCTTTGCGCTCCGCATTCCCGGGTCGCCAACCGGTGGTCCGTTCGGCAAGAACAAGCTGATCTATCACGACGAGTTCATCTCGACCGAAATCGGCCAGGCAGGCACGCAGTTCGACGGCCTAGGCCATATCGGCATCCAGCTCGGCAAAGACGGCGACAAGAC
>VGDO01000039.1 GCA_016869645.1 Alphaproteobacteria bacterium | reverse complement strand
GCGACGTCGGAAGATCACCAAACAATGCCGTGCGCGGCGGCTCGGATGCGGAGGGTTCGATGCTCATGAATCATCGTACCCGCTCCCGCGTCGATTTCTTCACAAGTTCTGAGTGGTCCGCGGGGCGGACTCGCTCACGTCGTAGAGATGCGCGTCGTCGATCCGCCCCCTCAAGCCGCGATCGTCACTGATCTTGCAGCGCCGTCTGCGGCGGCGCGGCGGTAGACGAGCGCCGCAGCAGCAACATCCTGGATTGCGGTTCCGGTCGAATCGAAGATCGTGATGTCATCGACCGAGTCGCGCCCCGGACGGCGTCCGCTGAGGACGTCGGCCAGTTCGGCGTGGACGTCCGAAATGGTCATCGCGCGGGCCGCGATCGCGTGGCGCAGATCGCCGATCGCAGCGGCCTGCTCCAGCACGTCGGCCACCACCTTGGCTTCGGCCATGAGCGGCGGCGCGATCTCCGATTTGTCGGGATTGTCGGCGCCGACCGCGGCGACGAAGGTGCCGGGGCGGACGTCGCTGAGCTCGAGCACGGGTCGCCGCGAAGACGTGCACGTGATGCAGATCAGGGAATCGGCGAGCGCTTCATGCTTGTCGGAGGCGGCGATCGCCGCTACGCCGAAGCGACCAGCCATCTCGCGCGCCAGGCGTTCGGACCGCTCGCGCACGCTGTCGATCGCGTAGAGCCGGGTCAGGGGCCGCACCGCCATGAGCGCTTCGATCTGGCTCGCGGCCTGGCGGCCGCAGCCGATGATGGTGGCGGTGCGCGCATCGGCACGCGCGAGATGACGCGCGGCGAGCGCGGTCGCGGCCGCGGTGCGGCGCGCCGTGATCTCGATCGAATCCATGATCGCGAGCGGCCGGCCGTCCACCGCATCGGACAGCAGAACGACGCCCTGGATGGTCGGCAAGCCGCGCTCGGGATTGGCCGGGAAATTGGCGTTGATCTTGGCAGCGTAACAGCCATCGAGCACGGCCGCCTTGACGTGGAAGCCGCCGCCCTCGACATGGGTCGCGAGCACGCCGGGCGGCGGCAGCTTGCCAGCGGCCAGCGTGCGGAAGGCGTGCTCGACCGCCTCGATGCACCGATCCATGGGCAGAAGGCGCGCGACGTCGCTGCCGGTCAGAAGCAGGGTCATGGCAGCGCCTCCTCGGGTGGTTTGATCCGCGCGAACTGCCGCAACAGCTCGAGGTCATAGGCGATCTTGATGCAGCCGGCGATGATGAGCGGCCAGCCGAAGGGCGTCGCCGCCAGCATGGCGCCGGACATGGCGGGCGCGAGGCTGGAGGCGAGGCTGCGCGGCACGGTCGTCAGGCTCGCCGCCGCCGGCCGCTCGGCGGGCGTCACCACGGCCATGACGAATGAGGCGCGCGTCGGCACGTCCATCTGGGACAGCAGCGCGCGAACCACCAGCAGCGCCGCGGCGAGCCATAAATCGGGTGCGAAGGCCGCGAGAATGAGCAGAACGCTCGACGGCAGGTGCGTGAACACCATGGTGTTGATCAAGCCGAAGCGGGCGGCAAGGCGCTCTGCGATGAAGAAGGAGACGGCCGAGCAGACTCCGGTCACGAAGAAGATCGTCCCGGCGGTCGAGACCGACAGGTCGAAGCGCTGGTAGAGCCACAGAGCCAGCAGCGAGTTGACAATGAAGCCGCCGCCGAAGGCGTCGACCGAGAAGAGAGCGGCCAGCCGCCAGACGCGGCCGCGGGACGGACCGAGCGGCGCATGGGCGCGCCTGGTGCCGCTCAAATGATCGGGCGGCATCAGCCAGTAGACGCCGAAGGCAGCCGCGCCGATCGCGGCATAGAGGAGGAACATGCCGGTCAGCGCTGTTCGCAGCTCGACCACCAGGGCGGCTGCGTCGACCAGGCCCGCACCGAGGGCGCCGAACGCGATCATGATCGAACTGAGGAAACTGTAGCGCGCGAAGAGCGCGGTGCGCTCTGCGGGCGCGACGGACTGGGCGAGGATCGTCTGCTCGAGCGGCAGGAAGACGCTGACGTCGCCGCCGGACGGGTTGAGCGTTCCGATCAGCGCAATGATCAGCAGCGGCCAGAAACTGTCGAACCACGCGAAACCGATGCCGGTCATGACCATCAGCAGGCTGGCGGCGAGCAGCGTGCCGCGTTGGGAGTACCGGCTGCCGGCGAAGCCGACCGCCAGGTTGAGAAGCGCCGAGCCGAACAGCGTGGCGGTCGCGATCACGCCGATCTCGACCGCGCCCATTCCGAGCACCGCCAGGTGCAAGGGAAGAATGACGGCGACATAGCCGTCGGCAAAGGCCCTGAGCGTCCGGTTGACCAGGACGAGCCGGGCCTCGCGGCCGGCGCTGGGCGGTATGATGTTCAAAGGTCGAGGGCCTCGGGCTCGCGCGCGTTGAGCTCCCGCGCGCCGCCCGCAGCGTACCAGGCGGACAGCCCGCCGCGGATGTATTTTGCATCGAGGCCGCGCTCCTGGAGCTGCGCGGTGACGCTGCACCCGACATGGAAGCCATATGCGCAGTAGACGAAAACCGGGCGGTCCGCCGACAGCTCCTTCGACCATTCGTCGACCCGGCCCGGGTCGCGCCAGACCGCGCCCCGCATCATGTCGATGTTTCGCGAGTAGTAGTGCCGGGGCCGGACGTCGATCACCTGGACCCGTTCCGACTTCGCGCGCGCCGCCGAGAACTCCTCGATCGATACCGAGGGCAGACCAAGTCTGGCGATCGCCGCGGCATCCGTTCCCGCCGACAGGTCCTTGACCGAGATCGCCGGCGCATCGCCGGCCGCCGCGAGCTGTGACGACGGTCGGTCGCCCGTCGCCGCTGCCAGCCGGTCGGCGACCACACCCCAGTCGATGTTGCGCATGAAGGCATCGACATAGGCCGTCGCGTTCGCGCCGAAATCGATGTGATAGGCGTGCTCGTGCATGTCGAGGACCAGGATCGGCACCGCGTCGACGAGCGACTGCGCGTGTCCGGTCGACATTTGAACATAGAGCCGGCGGTCGCGCCGCGCATAGTTGAGCACGACCCACCCGGCCACGCCACGCAGGGCGCGTGCCGCGGCAAGAAACTCCGATCGCCAGGCATCGACCGCGCCGAAATCGCGCGTCAGCGCGTCGGCCACGGCCGGCACGAACTTGCCGTCGCCGCCGAGGTTGGCGAAATAGAGCTCGTGCAGGGCGACGGACGCCATGCAGGCGAGCTCTTCCTGCTTCAATGAGCGGACCTGCCGGCCGGTCGCGGTCGTGAAGTCCAGATTGCCGATCTCGTCGCGGATTGCATTGAGCGCGCGCACCGCAGCGCCGTACTCGTTCTCGTAATGGCTGACGATCAGGCGCTCGGAGAGCCCATTCAGCATCCAGGGCCGGCACGGTATCGGAGCGATCTGATTGTGCATGGTATTTCTCCCACATCCTCTGCCGATAGGCGTTACCCGCGCTTGCGGCACCACGCGTACAGCGCGTCGTACATGACCATGCCGTGCCGAAGCATCTCGTGGTCGTCGGCATAGCAATCCGACAGTCCCTGCGAGATCGCGAGCAGGCCCGGAGATTGCGGCGTCAGCTCAGGATGGCCGGTGTCGGCGCCGCGCACGATGAGCGCCAGCCGGTCGAGCGCCGGATCCTCGAGCGCGTACTTCTTGATGAAGGCATCGAAGCTGCACAGCGGGCCGACATGGCCGAGCTCGGCGTCGGGCACGTCGTAGGGCGTGGCGCCGGTCTCCGCCGCGATCGCGCGGACGCGATCGGCCGGCACGTACATGAACTCCGGCTCCTTGTCGATGAAGCGCGCGATCAGCCACGGACAGGCGATGCGGTCAATTTTCGGACGCTCGCGCGTGATCCACTTCATCACTTGCCTCCCTTGGGTTGAACGGGTTGACCGGCGTCGCGCCAAGCCTCGATGCCGCCGGCGAGGTAGCGCGCATTGAGCCCCTGCGCACGCAGGCGTGCCGCCGTGTCCATGCCGACATTGTGGCCATAGACGCAGTAGACCGCGATGTCCCGGTCGCGCGGCAGCTCGCCCTTCCACGCATCGACCTGCTCCGGCGCGTGCCAGACCGCGCCCGGCAGCATGGCGTCGCTCGCCTCGAAGGCCGGCCGCCGCCGGACATCGAGCACCAGCGGCGGCCGCTCGGCCTTCATCAGGTCCTGCAGCGCCTTTGGCGTCAGGTTGGCGCCGATGCAACGGTCGTACAGCGTGGCAACGTTGAACCAGTCGATGTTGGCCATGAAGGCGTCGACGTAGGCGGCTGCCTTGGTGCCGTAGTCCATGTGATAGGAATGCTCGTACATGTCGAGCGCCAGGATCGGCGTCGCTCCGGCCAGCGCGTGGGTGTGATCGGCAGCCCATTGGTTGACCAGTCGTCCGTCGCGCGCCGACCAGGTCAGAACCACCCAGCCCGACCCGCCGCCCAGGGCCTTGCCCATGGCAACGAACTCGGCGCGCCAGCGCTCGACCGAGCCGAAGTCGCGTCCGAGCGCGTCGGCCAAGGCCCAGCCGGGCTCGCCATCGGCGCCCAGACTGTCGAAATACAGCTCGTGAAGGATCATCGAGTTCATGGCGATGAGCTGCTCGCGCTTGAGGCCGTTGACGGTGAAAATGGCGGCCGTCGATGACTCCAGCGCGGACAGGGCCGCCTCGATTTGATTCAGCCGTTTCACCGCGCCCGAATAGTTGTTGTCATAGTGGCTGCGCACCAGGCGCTCGGACAGGCCGGGTAGCTTGGCCGGATCGCATTTCAGCGGCTTCATCTCGTACGCCATGTCAGGCCTCCGGACCCGCGCGACGCCAATCGCGCGCCGCGTGTTGGACGTCCTTGCGGGTCAAGCCGATGTCGCGCAGCTGATCGTCATTGAGCTCCAGCAGCGCGTGCCGGTCGAAGGAGCGCTGCTGCCAAGCCAGCGCCGCCTGCCACGCGCTCCGCAGTGGATGGCGCAGCCATCCGGCAAGGCTCGGCTCGGAAAAAACGCCGCGCTTGGCGACGGCAAATCCCGCTATGGGGGTCGGGTTTGGATAGGTCTGACACGGCATGATTGCCTCCTTTGGAAACGAGTGTTTCATAGATCAGGCGTATCTGGCCGTCAAGTAAAAAGAAACACTTGTATCTCGAAAAAATCTCGCTTAGGCTGAACATCATGAAGGACATGCGAAATCCTCTGCCGGCCACCGAGACGCCCGCGGTCGCCGCTGCCGACCAATCGGGTGCTCAAGGGCGGTGCTGGCTGATGCTGATCCACCAGATCCCGCCGCAACCGGCCTATTTCCGAGTCAAGATCTGGCGCCGGCTCCAGGGACTGGGCGCCGTCACAGTCAAGAATTCGGTCTATGTCCTGCCCGCCGGCGACGAGACGCACGAGGACCTTCAATGGCTGCTGGGCGAAATCCGCAGCGGCGGCGGGGAAGGCCTGATCTGCGAGGCGAAGCTGATCGACGGGCAGACCGACGAGGAGACGATTCAGATGTTTCAGTCCGCGCGTGACGCCGAGTATGCCGAGCTCGCCGCCGAGGCGCGGCTGCTGCTCGATAGTCTGCCGGAGGGCGAGGAGATCCCGCCGGATCGCCGCCGGCAGGTCGAGAAGGAGGCCGAGCGGCTCAATCGCCGCGCGGCCGAAATCGCCAGGATCGATTTCTTCGCCGCAGGCGGACGCGAGACCGTCAAGGGACTGCTCGACGGCATCGCCGCGCGCCTGACGCCGACGACGCCTGACAATGCGGCCACACCGGCGCCGACCGCGATCTACACGGGCCGCATCTGGGTCACGCGCGCGGGCATGCATATCGACCGCATCGCGTCGGCCTGGCTCATTCGCCGCTTCATCGATGCCAAGGCGCGCTTCAAATACGTCAGCGAGCGAAGCTATCAGGCCGCGCCTGGCGAGCTGCGCTTCGACATGTTCGAGGGCGAATTCACCCACGAGGGCGAGCTGTGCACCTTCGAGGTGCTGATCAAGCGCATGGGCCTCGACGACCCGGCGTTCGTGCCGATCGCCGAGATCATCCACGACATCGATCTCAAGGACGCGAAATACGCCCGCGAAGAAACGGCCGGCATCGACCGGCTGATCGCCGGCATCGCCATGCAGCACAAGAGCGACGACGAGCGCCTCGACAAGGGCGGCGCCGTGTTCGACGGGCTCTACGAGTTTTTCCGGCGCAAGCGCCGCGGCTCCGCCAAGGAGAGCGGCCAGACCAAAGAGGAATCATGACCGCCCAGACCGCTGCCGCGCCCGATACGCCGGCCCATGGCGTGACCTACGCCGAGGCCTTCCGCACCTGGGCGCGCGTCGCGCTGCTCAGCTTCGGCGGCCCGGCCGGCCAGATCGCTGTGATGCACCGCATCATCGTCGAAGAGAAGAAGTGGCTCGGCGAGACGCGCTTCCTGCACGGCCTCAACTTCTGCATGCTCCTGCCCGGCCCCGAGGCGCAGCAGCTTGCCGTCTACATCGGCTGGCTCATGCACGGCGTGCGCGGCGGCCTGACCGCCGGCATTCTGTTCGTGCTGCCAGGATTCCTTGCGATCATGGCGCTCAGCGTGATCTACGCCGTCTATCAGGAGGTTGCGCTGGTCAACGCGCTGTTCTTCGGCCTCAAGGCGGCCGTGCTCGCCATCGTCGTCGAAGCGGTCCTGCGCATCGGCCGCCGCGCGCTGAAGAGCCGGGTCATGGTCGCGCTCGCGGTCGCGGCGTTCATCGGCATCTTCTTTCTCGACCTTCCCTTTCCCCTGATCGTCTTCGGAGCCGGGCTGATCGGCTATGTCGGCAACCGCGTCCGTCCCGACCTGTTCACAGGCGGCGGCGGGCACGGCGGCGGCACGCACAAGGGTCCCGAGATCGGCTTGATCGACAAGGTGGGCGATGTCGGCAGAGCCGAGCGCGGGCCGGCGCGCGCGATCCGGATCGCCGCCACCCATCTCGTTCTCTGGTTCGGCCCCATCGTCGGGCTGGCGCTCGTCTTTGGCTGGGACAGCATCTTCGTTCAGCAAGGCGAATTCTTCGCCAAGATGGCGGTCGTCACCTTCGGCGGCGCCTACGCGGTGCTGGCCTATGTGGCGCAGGAGGCCGTGCAGGGTTTCGGCTGGCTGACCGCGCGCGAGATGCTCGACGGCCTGGCCATGGCGGAGACGACGCCCGGCCCGCTCATCATGGTGCTGCAGTTCGTCGGCTTCATGGGCGCCTACCGCAACCCGGCGCCGCTCGACCCTTTGTCGGCCGGACTGCTTGCCTCGGTCGTGACCACCTGGACGACTTTCGTGCCCTGCTTCCTGTGGATCTTCCTGTTTGCGCCCTACCTCGAGGCGCTGCGCGAGAACAAGGCGCTGGGTGCGGCGCTCGCCGCCATCACCGCCGCGGTCGTCGGCGTGATCCTCAACCTCGCGGTCTGGTTCGCGCTCAACGTCGTCTTCGCCAAGGTCGGTACGGTCGAGCTCGGCTGGCTCAGGCTCTACGTCCCGTCCTGGTCGAGCCTCGACTGGGCCGCGCTGGGGCTGGCGCTCCTTGCCATGGCGGCAATGTTCTGGTGGCGGCTCGGCATGATCGTGACGCTGGCAGGCGCGGCGGCGCTTGGGGTCGCCTACTACTTCGTCATCACTTGAGCTAAAAAGAACGGGGGACTCGCGTCCCCCGCCCTCCCCGCCGCGACGGCCCCGTGCGCGGCGGCCCCTGTGAACCCTTGGCCCGTTCAGTGCACGGTTTCGCCGTGCAGGTTGAGATCGAGCCCCTCGCGCTCCTCGTCCTCGGTGACGCGCAGTCCGATCGCCCCGTCGATCACCTTGAGAATGACGAAGCTGACGACGGCGCAATAGACCATGGTGACGATGACGCCGACCGCCTGCGTGACGACCTGACCGGCGTTGCCGTCGATCAGGCCCGCGACATCCTTGCCGCCGACGGCGCCCGTCGCGAACACGCCGGTCAGCAGCGCGCCGACGATGCCGCCGACGCCGTGGACGCCGAACACGTCGAGCGAGTCGTCGTAGCCGAGCGCGTTCTTGATGGCGCCGGTCGCGACGAAGCAGGCGATGCCGGCGATGATGCCGATGATCAAAGCGCCCATGGGCAGGACGAAGCCAGACGCAGGCGTGATCGCGACCAGGCCGGCGACGGCTCCGGACAACGCGCCGAGCATGCTCGGCTTGCCGCGCGCGATCCACTCGACGAACATCCAGGCGAGTGCGGCCCCAGCCGTCGCGATGTGCGTCGTCGCGAGCGCCATGCCGGCGCGATCGCCGGCCGCGACCGCCGATCCGGCGTTGAAGCCGAACCAGCCGACCCAGAGCAGCGAGGCGCCGATCAGGCTGTAGACCAGGTTGTGCGGCGGCAGGGGCTCGCGGCCATAGGCGCGCCGCTTGCCGACGACGATGCAGGCGACCAGGCCGGCGATGCCGGCATTGATGTGCACGACCGTGCCGCCCGCGTAGTCGAGCACGCCCATCGAGCCGAGGAAGCCGCCGCCCCACACCCAGTGCGCAACCGGCGCATAGACCAGGATCGACCAGGCGCCCATGAACCACAGCACCGCCGAGAACTTGATGCGATCGACGAAGGCGCCGGCGATCAGCGCCGGCGTGATGATCGCGAAGGTCATCTGGAAGGTCATGTAGACGGATTCGGGAATGGTCGGCGCCAGCTTGTGGATGCTGTCGAGCGCCAGCCCCTTGAGGAAGAAACGCGACAGGTCGCCGATATAATTGCCGCCTTCGGTGAAGGCGAGGCTGTAGCCGATCACCATCCAGATCACGCTGATCAGGCAGCAGGTGGCGAAGCTGTGCATGATCGTGGCGAGCACGTTCATCTTGCGCACCATGCCGCCATAGAAGAGCGCCAAGCCCGGGATGAGCATCATCAGGACCAGCGCGGTCGCGGTCAGCATCCAGGCCGTGTCGCCGGTGTCGAGCTTGGGCGTTGGTGCCACCGTCTGCGCCAACGCATCGGCCGGCGCGCCGAGGGCGAACGCCAGCAGCAGGGCCGGCACGAAAGCTTTCTTAAGAGTGGACGTCACGCATTCCTCCTGACACCGGTGGCTGCCGATGAACCGAAGCGATGCCGTCGCATGCATCACCGTTCCGATTCGTCCTGCTGCACTGCACCCATCAGAACAAGAAGCGTGCCAATCCACTAAGTCGCTGAGATTCCCCGTCTCGTCTTTGCCTGCGGCGCGATGGCCGCGATCGGAGCGCGCGCCGATGCCGAAAACTTCATCAACGCAGCGATGGCGACCAAAATTTAGGCAGGCCGGAGATGCGGACCATTTTCTCCGGCCTGCCTTTCACTCAGGGAACGGTCTCGCCGTGGAGCGTCAGATCGAGACCCTCGCGCTCTTCGTCGGCGGTGACGCGCAGGCCGACCATGACGTCGATCACCTTGATGATGATGAGCGTGGCGATGACGTCATAGGCGATGGCGACGGCCACGCCATAGACCTGAAGCCAGAGCTGCGCGCTGTCGCCCTCGAGCAAGCCTGCCGTGCCGCCGACCACCTTGGCCGCGAACACGCCGAGCAGCAATGTGCCGATCGCGCCGCCGACGCCGTGCACGCCGAACACATCGAGCGAATCGTCGTAGCCCAGGCGGTTCTTCAGCCAGATGCATGCCCAGTAGCAGGCGCCGCCGGCGATCAGGCCGATGATCAGCGCGCCGCCCGGCGTCACGAAGCCTGAGGCGGGCGTGATCGTGCCGAGCCCCGCGACTGCACCCGAAATCGCGCCGAGCATGCTCGGCTTGCCGCGCAGCCACCATTCGACCGCTGCCCACATGCAGCCGCCGGCAGCGGCGGCAATGTGCGTGGCGGTGATCGCCAAGCCGGCCCGCCCGTCTGCGGTCAGCGCGGAGCCACCGTTGAAGCCGAACCAGCCGACCCACAGCAGCGAGATGCCGATCAGGCTGTAGACGAGATTGTGCGGCGGCAGCGCCTCCTTGCCGTAGCCGCGGCGCGGCCCGATGACGACGGCGACCACGAGGGCTGCGACACCGGCGCTGATGTGCACGACGATGCCGCCCGCGAAGTCGAGCACCCCCGCTTTCTGCAGGAAGCCTCCGCCCCACACCCAATGGGCGAGCGGCACGTAGACGATCATCATCCACGCGGCCATGAACAGGATGGCGGCCGAGAACTTGATGCGATCGACGAAGGCGCCGGCGATCAGCGCCGGCGTGATGATCGCGAAGGTCATCTGGAACATCATGTAGACCGGCTCCGATACGGTCGTCGCCGGATAGACCTGGTCCATCGCCATGCCGCGCAGGAACAGACGCGAGAGATCGCCGATCACGGCGCCGTCGCCGGAGAAGGCGAGGCTGTAGCCCGCCACGACCCAGAGCACGGAGATGACGCAGCACGCGGCGAAGCTGTGCATCAGCGTCGCCAGCACGTTCATCTTGCGCACGAGGCCGCCGTAGAAGAGTGCCAGCCCAGGGATGGTCATCATCAATACGAGCGCCGTCGCCGTCAGCACCCAGGCGGTATTGGCGGCATCAGGTGCCACGGGCGCAGCTGCGGCGGCTTGCGACCACGCCGGCAGCGACGTCAGGAGCAGACACGCCGCCGCCACCGGCGCCATGCGGGAAATGGCAGGGATTCTCATCGGGGCCTTCCTCTGTCGGGTTCTTGCCCCCGGGGTAGAGGGCTGCTTGCCCTGATCAAGGACCGTGCCAACTGCCCAGTTTTGCGGCGCGTTCGGAATTGGCTTTATTCTGAGCGGGTTGATCTGGCGGTGACGAAAAAACGCCGTCGAATCTGACTATTTTCTAGGCCGACGCTCCGGCTCTGATCAATTTTTAGTCAGCGAAGTCGTCATCGCGCTGCCGAATCGGCGGGCAGCGCCGTCATTCCGGCCGCGTCAGGCCGACCTTGGCGAGCGCACGGGCCTGGCGGCGCGCCAGCTTCGCTTCGTCGAAGTCGCGAATCAGCTCGTGGAACAGGCGGTGCCAATTGATCTCGGCCTTCAGATGCATGAAAACTGAGCCCAGGCCGATGGCCGCGCGATCCATGAAGACGAACTCGCGTGGCGGCTTGACACCGCCCAACCGGCGCAGCTCGGCATGGACCTTCTCGGCGACGGCGCGGCCATAGACGCCCGAGCTCTTCTCCTGGATCCGTCGTGCGCGATCCTCCAGCAAGGGCGCATAGACGAACTCGGCCCACAGATTGAGCACGTCGATGACCTCCTGGGTCAGGCCCTTGAAGCCCCAGGTCTCGTAGGCGTGCACGGCGAGCGACTGGTCCTTGCGCTCGAGCGCGCGATATAGGTCGATGACGCCGCGCACGAAGGGCGGGCCGAACATGCGGATGCAGCCGAAGTCGAGCAGGTTGACGCTGCCGTCGGGCCTGACCGCATAGTTGCCGAGATGCGGATCGCCGTGGATGATGCCGTAGTAGTAGAAGGGCACGTACCACGCGCGGAACATGTTGTAGGCGACGGTGTTGCGCATGGCGATATCGTCATGCGCGCGGATGAATTCGAGCAGCTTCTCGCCCTCGAGCCAGGTCATGGTGAGCAGCCGCCGTGTCGACAGCTCAGTCAGCACCTCGGGAACGTGGACGCCCTTCTCGTCCTTGAGCATGAATTCATAGAGGCGCATGTGGCGCGCCTCGCGGTCGTAGTCGAGCTCCTCGCGCAGCCGCGCGGCGATCTCGGCGTGGATCTGCTCGGTCGCTATCGCGCGGTCATAGCGCTCGTAGATCGCAAACACGATCTTGAGCTGTGCCAGGTCCGCTTCGACCGCCGAGCCCATGTCGGGATATTGCAGCTTGCAGGCGAGTGGGCGCCCGCCATGGCCGTCCATGTCAAGTTCCCGCGCGCGATGGACTTGCCCCAGCGAGGCGGCATGTGCCGCCTGATGCTCGAAGCTCCTGAAGCGCTTCTGCCAGTCCTGGCCCAGCTCGGAGGCCATGCGCCGGCGCACGAAGGGCCAGCCCATGGAGGGCGCATTGGACTGGAGCTGGATCAGCTCGGTGACATATTCCTCGGGCAGCGCGTCGGGAATGGTGGCCATCAGCTGGGCCACTTTCATCAGCGGCCCCTTGAGCCCGCCGAGTGCCGCCTTGAGCTCGGCTGCATGCTCGCCCCGGTCGAGCCGGATGCCGAGATAGCGCTGCCCGACCACGCGCGCCGCCAGCCCGCCGACTGCAGCCGACACCTTGGCGTAGCGCTTGACCCGTCCGGCCAGCGTGTTGTCGTCATCGGGGGGCATGGGAAGAAGGTGGGGTACGCGGCACGTAAGGGCAAGCAGCTTGCTAGCCACGCCAGCGCCGCTGAAGCGTCCTCACGCTTCGACAAGTGTCGAACCATGAGGCCGCTTCCACATCTCCGGCCCCCTACCCCTGCACCGACACGCCTGTGACACGGATCAACCCGTCAGGGTGCGGCTGGAAGCCGTCGACCTTGCGGCTGACGCCCCAGAACCATTTGAGGTGATAGAGGATCATGTGCGGCCGGTCGGCGAGGTAGATCTCGGCGGCCTGGCGGTAGAGCGCCTTGCGCTCGGCCAGATCGGTCACCTGCTGGGCGCGCTCGAGCAGGCCGTCGAGCTTGTCGTTGCAATACTTGCCCCAGTTGATGAAGCCCTTGCAGTGGAACCAGAAAGTGACGTTGCCGTCCGGATCCGGACGCCCCGACCAGATGGCAAACGCGGCCTGGTAGTCGCCCTTCTGCGAGCGCTGCACCATGGTCGGTCCATCAAGCGCCTCGAGCTTGACGTCGAAGCCGGCCTCGCCGGCCATCGACTGCACGACCTGGCCGACTTGCGAGGCAATCGGGTTGTTGCCGATGAAGAAGGTGATCTGCGGCCGCGGCGCGCCGGCTTCGGCGAGGAGCTGCTTGGCGCGCGCGACATCGCGCTTCGGCACCGGCAGATCGGCGAAGTGGAATGGACTGCCCGGCGCCTCGACCTGGTTGTTCGGAATGTATTCGCCGTTGAAGACGACCTGGTTGATGACGTTGCGGTCGACGGCGAGCTCGAAAGCCTCGCGCACGCGCTTGTCGCGCCCGAAGGGCGTGTTGGCGCGCTCACCGTTCGCCACGTTGAACGTAAATGTGTTGTAGGCGATCGACACGCTGTCGGCGACGCGGATGCGTGAATCGCCGCGCGCGACGCCGAGGTCGGTCGGCGCCAGCTGCTCGATGATGTCGAGCTGGCCCGCGCGCAGATTGGCAAGCCGCACGCTGTTGTCGGTGATCGGCAGGTAGACGACCCGATCGACCTTGGCGGCGTTCTTGTCGTAGTAGCCGTCGAAGCGATCGAGCACGATGCGGTCGAGATCGACGCGCTCGAAGAATCTGAACGGGCCGGAGCAGATCGGGCGGCGCGCGAAGTTGGCGCCGGCAGCCGCGATCTCCTTGGGCGAGCCCATCATGCCCGCGCGGTCGCTGAGGATGCTGAGCAGCGGCGCATAGGGCCGCTCGAGATCGAAACGTGCGGTCAGCGGGTCGATGACCGTGACGGACTTGACCGGCGCCAGCTCCGACTTGCGGCGCGATTCCGCCATGTTCTTGTAGCGGTCTATATTGGCCTTGACCGCGGCGGCGTCGAATTTCTCGCCGTCGTGAAACTGCACGCCCGGCCGCAGCTTCATGGTCAGCGCGAGCCGATCGGCCGACCAGCTCCATTCGGTCGCGAGCTGCGGCACGAACTGCATCTTGCGATCGACCTCGACCAGCTTGTCGCACAGGGCCGCGAAGATGATGCGGCCATAGACGCTGCCGTCGGTCGCCGGATCGAGGGTGTTGGGATCGGACGCCAGGCCGATGCGCAAGGTGGTGGCCGCATGCGCGCCGGATGAGACGAGAACGATTGCGGCGGCGGCGAGTAAGCGAGCAACTGACTTCATATCGGATCCCCTCGGGCGGACAAACGCCAGAGAAAGGCTAGCCCAGCTGCGCGTGCGCGTCGATTCCCGGGGCGTCAATTGGGGATCCGTCGATGACGACGCCCTGTTCGACGAGGCGTCGGATCTCGCCCTCAGCGATCCCGGCCTCGCGCAGCACGGCGACGCTGTCCCGGCCGAGGCGCGGCGCGGGGCGGCTGTCGGGCCGCTGCGCGCCGTCGAAGCGCACGGGCTGGCGCGGCAGGCGCAGCTTGCCCTCGGTCGGATGGCGCTGGCGCTCGAAGAAGCCGGCATCGTCGAGATGCGGCTCGTCGAACAGATCCTCGGTCGTCAGCACGGGCATGGCGGGAACGTCGAGCTCGGCGAAATCGGCGAGCCAATCGGCCGTGTGCCGGCCGGCAAGCGCGTCCTCGATCGTCTTGTAGAGGAAGTCGATGTTCCTGGTCCGCGCCTCGAAGCTCGCGACCCGCTTGTCCTGCATCAGCTCGGGCCGGCCGATCAGGCCGAGGAAGCTGCGCCACTGGCGCTCGGTGTAGACGATGACCGAGATGAACCCGTCGCGCGTCCGGTAGGGCCGGCGGTACTCGGTCGTGACGCGCGCATAGGTCGCTGGCCCGATCGGCGGATCGAAGGCATGGCCGCCGATGTGCTCGGCCAGCACGAACGAAGCTGCTGCCTCGAACATGGGCACTTCGACGCTGCCGCCCTCGCCGGTCCGCGCGCGCCGGAGCAGCGCCGCCAGCACGCCATAGACGGCGCAGAGGCCGGTCACCTTGTCGGCCAGCACGGTCACGCAATAGTCGGGATCGCCGCCCTTGCCCTGGAGTGCCGCAATGCCCGACATGGCCTGGATCACGTCGTCATAGGCCGGGCGCCCGCCATAGCGGCCCGCCGCGCCATAACCGGTCGCCACGCAATAGACGAGCCTGGAGTTGACCGCACGCACGGCTTTTTCGTCGAGGCCGAGCCGCTCGATTGCGCGCGGCCGCATCGAGTGCATGAACACGTCGGCGCCGGCGGCGAGCTTGAGGACGAGGTCGCGCGATTCAGGCCGCTTCAAATCGAGCGCCAGGCTGCGCTTGTTGCGGTTGAGATTGAGATAGATGCTGCACATGCCCGCATTCTTGGCCGAGCCGATGTAGCGCGTGCTGTCGCCGTCCGGGCCCTCGATCTTGACGACGTCGGCGCCGAGGTCGGCGAGGATCTGCGTGCAGTAGGGACCGAGGACGACTGTGGTCAGATCGACGATGCGGATGCCCTCGATCATGTCGCGTGCCGCCCTTATTCTGCGGCCTTGGGATTGATCTCGGTTGGCGCCGGCTGGGCCGCGCCCGGCAAGGTTCCCATCATCTTGCAGATGATGGTCAGCATCACCTCGTCGGCCCCTCCGCCGATCGAGTCGAGCCGCGAATCACGATACATGCGCGAGATGGGGTTGTCCCACATGAAGCCCATGCCGCCCCAGTACTGCAGGCAACCGTCGCTGACCTCGCGCAGCAGCCGTCCGGCCTTGAGCTTAGCCATCGAGCACAGCCGTGTGGCGTTCTCGCCGCGCACGATCATGTCGACCGCGCGCCAGCTCAGCGAACGCAGCAGCTCGATCTCGGTCAGGAGCTCGGCCAGACGGAAATGGACGACCTGATTGTCGAGTACCGATCGCCCGAACGCCTTGCGCTCGCGCGTGTAGGCAATGGTCTTGTCGATGGCGCGCTCCATGTGGATCAGCGCCTGCAGCGCAACCCACAGCCGCTCTTCCTGAAACTGCTGCATCTGGTAGGTAAAGCCCATGCCCTCATCGCCGATCAAATAGCGGCGCGGCACGCGCACATCGTCAAAGTAGATCTCCGCCGTATCCGACGCGCGCATGCCCAGCTTGTCGAGCGTGCGCGCAACCGTCACTCCACGGGTCTTCATCGGCAGGCAGATCAGCGACTTGTTGCGGTGCCGCGGGCCCTCGCCAGTGTTGGCAAGCAGACACATCCAGTCGGCCTGCGCGCCGTTGGTGATCCACATCTTGCCACCATTGATCACGTAGTCGCCGCCATCGCGCTTGGCTGTGGTCCTGATTGCCGCGACGTCGGAGCCGGCGCCCGTCTCAGAAACGCCGAGACACGCGACCGCCGTGCCGGCAATGGCAGGCGCCAGAAAGTCGCGCTTCAGCTCGTCGGAACCGTGCCGGGCGAGTGCCGGTGTCGCCATATCCGTATGCACGCCGATCGCCATGGGGACTGAGCCGCAATCGGCATAGCCGAGCGCCTCGATCATGACGGCCTGGAAGGAGTAGTCCAACCCCAGTCCGCCACAAGAGGTCGGCTTGTTGATGCCAAGAAAGCCCGCAGCGCCCATTTTGGCGAAAAGCTCGTGCGCTGGAAACGCACCCGCCCGTTCCCATTCCTCAATGTGAGGATTGATCTCGCGGTCGACGAAGCGGCGCAGCGATTGGCCGATCTGCTCGTGCTCTTGGGTCAGCATGGTCCTACCTCCACTCATTCCTCGGCGCCGGATTTTGGCCCAGTTGTCGGCTGGCCGAAGCGCGCGTCGCGCCAGGCGATCGCCGCCTTCAGTCCCTTGCGCCGCGTGATTTCCTGAAACTCGCGACGCTCCAGAGTCTCAATGCTTTCGATCTGCACCGCCAAGTCCAGGCTCGCGCGCAGTGCCTCACGCATGCCCATGATCTCGAAGGACCGGTTGATCGCCTGCTTGGTCAGGCGGGCTGCGGCCGGATCGATGCGCGCCATCTGCTGCGCCAACTCCAGCGCACGCGTCAGGTGGTGGCCCTGGGGCACCACCTGGTTGATCAGTCCGACCTGCAAGGCACGCTCGGCCGAGATCCGATCGTTGCCGGTCAGCAGCAGCTCCTTGGCGACCTTGGGGCCGACCAGCCACGGCATCATCATAGCGGTGATCACGGTTCCGAAGCGCAGCTCCGGCTCGCCGAAAAAGGTATCGGATGACGCCACGGTCACGTCGCAGCACATGGCCATTTCCATGCCGCCGGCGATGCAATAGCCGTGCACGGCAGCGATCGTCGGCTTCGAAAGCTGCCACCAGCGGATCAGCATGTCGAAATCCTGCTGAAGGATCTCGCGCCAGCCGAGCACGCCTTTGGTGCCTGCCGATGCATCGTCTTTCAAATCGAAGCCGGAGCAGAAAGCCCTGCCCGCACCGCTAAGCACGACGACACGCACCTGCTCGTCGGCCTCGACCTGATCGAGATATGCCTGGAGCTCGGCTAGCATCCGACGGTTGATTGCATTGAGACGCTCGGGCCGATGGAGCTCACAGATCGCCACGGCGCCATCGCGCGTCGTCTGGATCGTTTCGAACGCTTTACTCATGCCGACATCAACTGGCGCCGCTCTCACCGCGGCTCGTGTCCAGGCGTCGCAGCGCGCCGCGCGAAATCTTGCCGGTACTGGTCAGCGGCATCGCGTCGATGAACTCGATGACGCGTGGATACTTGTAGGCCGCAAGCCGCGCGCGAACGTGCTGCTGCAGCTCGCGGACCAGCGTGTCGCCAGGCTGAAAGCCCGGCGAAAGCTTGACGAATGCCTTGACGATCTGGCCGCGCTCAGCATCGGGCGCACCGATGATCGCTACCTCGGCGACGGCATCATGCTGCACCATCACGTCCTCAATCTCGAAAGGCCCGATGCGATACCCGGCGCTCTTGATCAAATCGTCCTTACGGCCCTTGTACCAGAAATACCCCCGCTCATCGCGCGATGCGAGATCGTAGGTCCGCACCCAGGGACCGAGCCGCAGTGACGCAGTCAGATCGGGATTGCGCCAGTAGCCGAGGAAGAGTGTCGGCGCGTCCTCACCGGTGACGACCTCACCGATTTCGCCGGGTGCCACTTCGTTGCCGTTGTCGTCGACCAACAGGGCGCGATGACCGGGAAATTCCCAACCCATCGAGCCGGGCTGGATCGGCGCGAGCTTCTGGCAATTTCCGATCATGTGATTGACCTCGGACATGCCGTAGCCTTCGTTGCACACGATGCGCAGCTCATCGCGGAGCCAGGCATAGGTCTCCGCTGACAGTGCCTCGCCGCCAGTAAAAACCGTGCGCAGACGCAGATCGCGCCCCGAATGGGGAGCCGCAATTTGCGTCAGGCGGCGCAACGCCGTCGGCGTCATCAAGGAATGCGTCACGCCATGGCGAGACATGATGTCGAGTGCCTCGTCTGCCTCGAAGCGACGCTGAAGCGCGACGACCTTGTGGCCGAACAGCAGAGCAGGATAGACGACATCGACGAAGCCACCGATCCACGCCCAGTCGGCCGGCGTCCAGAACACCAAACCGCGATCACGGAGTTCGAGGTTGAAGAACAGCTCGAGTGTCGGCCGATAGCCCGGCAGAATGCGATGACCGTGCAAAATGCCTTTGGGCAGACCGGTGGAACCCGAGGTGTAGATCAGCAAAGCCGGATCTGCCGCACACGTGTCGGCACGAACCAGCCCATGCGCATCGCCGCCGATGCAGTCCTCGAAGCGGAGCTCGTCGGCCGCCACATCAACTGTCACGATGCATGTGTGCAATCCCGAAAGCACGGACCGCAATTGGCGCAACGGCTGCCAAACCTCGTCCTGGGTGATCAACACGGCTGCGCCGCTGTCGGCGAGGATATGCCGCATCGTGTCGGCGCCGTAGAGCTGGCTCATCGTCGCGACGATCGCGCCGAGCTTGTACGCCGCGAGATGGCCGATGATCGTTTCCGGCCGATGACCGGTATGGATCGCGACGACATCGCCCTTGGTGACGCCGCGTGACGCGAGCTTCGCCGCGAGCGCATCGGACTGTCGTTCGAGCTCGCCGTAGGTCCATGACCTGATGCCGCCCCGGGTGTCCTCAAAAACAAGGGCAATGTGATCGCGGCGCGAGCCGCGCGCATGGCCGGAGACCAGGGCATCGGCCATGTTGAAGCGGTCAGGCACAGGGATCCGCCAGCGCCCGCCCCTATCGGGGACCATGCCCAAGCCTTCCAGAACGCCGTGTGGAATCGATGGACCTTGCATGAGCTCGTTCGAGCGCGGAATGCGCGCTAACCCAGCATGGTGCGCGGCAACCAGGTGGAAATTTCCGGAAACGCCACGAGTGTTAGGAGAACGATCATCTCGAGAAAAATGAACGGCGTGACGCCGCGGACGAGATGTGACCACGTCGTCTGCTTATCGACAACGCTCATGACGGCAAAAAGATTGAGTCCGACCGGCGGTGTGATGACGGCGATCTCGACGAGCTTCACGATGAGAATACCGAACCAGATCGGGTCGATGTCGTACTGCATGGCTGCCGGGAAGATGAAGGGCAGCGTGACGATCATCATCGACGTCGTGTCGAGGAAGCAGCCAACAATGAGATAGAAGATGCAGACGAGCACGAGGAAGGCGAGCTTGGTCGAGGCGATCGCGCCGACAATGCCGACAAAATCGTCGATCACGCCGGTGACGACGATCATGCGCGAATAGAGCAGCCCTCCGATCAGTATGCCGAAGATGATGCAGCTCACCGACGCGGCATCGCCCATCGCCTGGGGCAGCCAGGCCTTGAAGCGGCCATGGAAAATCCACAGCGCCAGCACAAAGCAGCCGACGGCGCCGACGGCGCCGGCGGCGCTGGGCGCGAACAGCCCGGTGTAAATGCCGACGGAGATGGTCATGATCAGCAGGATGATGGGCCAGGTCTCGGCGATCGCCTTGAGCTTCACGGCCGGACTCGCCGCTTCGCGGATCGGCGGCGCCATGTCTGGCCGCAGGCGCACGATGACCCCGATACCGATCAGATAGACCGCCGCCGTCAATATGCCCGGCAGAATGCCGGCGATCAGCAGCTGGCCGACCGAGACCTCACAGATGATCGCGTAGAGCACCATGGTGATCGACGGCGGTATCATCGCCGCGAAGCTGCCGGTCGCGGCGATCGCGCCAATCGAGAGGCTGCGCGGATAGCCGTACTTCAGCATCTCCGGATAGGCCAGACGCATGAACAGCACGGCGCTGACCGTGGTCGAGCCATTGATCGCGGCGAACAGAGCCGAGCCGACCACGACCGCCTGGTAGAGCCCACCGCGGATGCGGCGCATCCACGCCTCGGTCGCGAAAAACAGACGCTCTGTCATGCCCGAGGCGCCGGCGATCGTGCCCATGAGCACGAACAGCGGCAGTACCGCGTAGCCATAGTTGCTGGTCACCTGGTAGGGCAGCGTGCGCAGCTGGCCGAAGGCGAAGCCTTCGCTCACCGCCAGGATCATGCCGGCGATGCCCAGCAGCCCCATGGCCGCCGCGACCGGCACTCCCGCGAACAGCAGAATCAGCAGGATGCCGACACAGGTATAGCCGATGGTCAGACTTTCCATGTTGTATCCGCGTCCTGCTCGAGATGCCCCGAACGAAATTCCCTGAAGCCAGCATGGAAGGCATGGATGGCCACCAGCACGGCGCCGACGACGAGCGCCAGCCGCGACGGCCAGTAGGGCACCTCGATCAGCCCCTGAGCGAACTCGTTGGTCACCACGCTTCGCACGAAGGACTGCCAGCCGAACCAGGCAATCAGGCTGAACAGCGCCACCATGGTCAGCCGCGAGATGATGCCAAGCACGCGCTTGAGCGCAGGTGGCGCGCGGTCGATCAGGATCTCGATGCGCACATTCTTGCCGCGCGCTTCGGTGATCGGCAGACCGAAGAAGATGCTGACCACCATTAGGCTGCTGGTCAGCTCGACGACGCCCGGAACCGGTTGCCCCAGCAGGTGAATGCCGAGAATGTCGGCCACGCCGAGGAAGGCCATGGCCAGCAGCGCAATGCCCGACAACACGGCGCAGAGCTGAGTGATCTTGGCAAGCACAACCGACATGAATCGCCGGTGCCTCTCCGCCCGAGCCTTACAGTCCGGGCATCACATCTCGAAATGGAATTGGGAAGAACGGGCGGTCCGGCGCCGAAGCCTGCGCCGGACTGCCTCGGGGCTCAAGAGTCTAGCTCTTCGGCGCGGCGACGACCTGCTTCCAGATCTCGACCATCTTGCGGGCATCGGAGCCCTTGCCGGCCTTTTCCTGCTTGGCGATGAACTCATCGAAGTAGTTTGGCAGAGCAGCGCGCCATTTCGCGAGTTCGGCAGCCGGGAAGGGATGGATCTTCACCCCCTGCGACAGCAGGAACGCGCGCGAATCGTCGGCCGCCTTGCGCACCGCTTCGAGGTCGCGCTTGGCGGCCTCGTCCGCCACCTCCGTGACGATCCTCTGCTGGGCGGGCGTCAGCTTGGCCCATGCCTTGTCGCCGATCCATACGCCCCAGGTCGGGCCGTCCCAGATCGTCACTTCCATGACGTGCTTGGCGACCTCGTAGACCTTGTAGTTCTGCATCAGGTCGACCGAGAAGGGAATGACGTCAACGACACCGCGCAGCAGCCCCTCATAGAGCTCGGTCACGCCCAGCGTCACAGGCGTGGCGCCGATCGCCTGCGCCATGCGCGGCAAGTCGGAGCCCCAGGTGCGGAACTTCTTGCCCTTCAGCTGATCGACCGTGGAGATCTGCTCCTTCCCGACCAGAAGGTAGGGGTTGAGCACGTGGAAGAACAGCGGGCGCAGCTTCTTCGACTGGGCCTCCTGCATGAAAGCCGGCACCTCGGCCAAGAAGCGTTTGCTGATCACGTAAGCCTGATCAATGTTGTCGATCGCCATCGGGATCGAATTTGGCGCGGTGAAGAACGGCAGTTGGTCGGGGAAGTAGCCCGGCGACAGCGCCGCCATGTCGATGGCGCCAGTCTCGAGCAGCGACAGCGTCTCCTTGACCTCGCCGAGGCCGTTCGAGAAGAAGACCTTGGTGTCGACCGCGCCGTTGGTGCGCTTGCGCACCTCGTCGGCAAACCACTGGTCAACGATTGAGCCCGCCGTGTTGGCGGCCATCTGGTGATTCATGCGCAGTGTCAGCTTGGACTGCGCCAACGCCGGCCCAGCCGCCAGAGCGGCAGCGACGCCAAGGAAGCAAGCAACCCTACGAGTGATCATCACCGTCTCCCCCTACATGGTTATCGGCGCAGATCTTTCTCGCCGCGCGCGGCGCCGACTGCTGCCGTCTGTGATCCTGAACCGGGCCGTGCTATCATGAATAGTAATAAATTCTTATGGGTTTCGATCAAAAATCCTGATCTATCCCCGTGAACTGGCTATACAGGCAGAAAGCGCTGCTCGAGAAGCGCCTGTTTCCCGGCCGCGCGCAACGCTGGCGGCGGTGGAAGCAGCACGATTCGGCCAATCACGCAGCGATTGACCATGCGCCGCTTGCCCGTCTTTTCTCGCGCTACGTCAGGCCGGCATCGGACGGCGCGACGCGCGTCGCCTATGGCGAATTCGAAGCGGCCGACATCGCCGCGCTCGAGAGCTATCTCGCCGCCTGCGCGCGGGTGGCCATCAGCAGCTTTGACCGGGCGGAGCAATTCGCATTCTGGGCCAACGTCTACAACGCGACGACGTTGCGGCTTGTGCTTCGGAACTATCCGGTGACGAGCATTCGCCGGATCGGCCTTCTGCCGATCTGGCTCGGCGGCGGCCCCTGGAACAAGCCCGTCATCACGGTCGAGGGCGCGGCGCTCAGCCTGAACGATATCGAGCACCGCATACTCAGACGCAACTGGCGCGATCCGCTCATCCACTACGCCGTCAATTGCGCGTCGCTCGGCTGTCCAAATCTGCGACCCACGCCGTTCAGCGGCCGGGCGCTCTCGGCCGAGCTCGAGCAAGCCGCCCGCGACTTCGTCAACAGCCCGCGCGGCGTGCGCTTCGAGCCGGACGGTCTGTCGGTGTGCAGCATCTATGTCTGGTTCAAGGAAGATTTCGGCAACTCCGACTCCGGCGTGTTCGAACATCTGCGCCGCTACGCGACAGCGCCCTTGGCAGGGCGGCTCGCCGGCATCGGCGCGATCGCCCGGCACCACTACGACTGGCGCCTGAACGACGCGGCGGGCTCTTAGCGCCCGCCAACGATCTCGAACACCATCGACTGGATGGGATGCACCGTCGCCCCGGCGTCGACTGCCAACCGGACTCGCGCGCCCGGTTCGGCGTCCATCGCACCGGCAATCCTGCCAACGACCAGATTGGATGCGCCGTCCATGGCGATCAGCGCCATCACGGCAGCGGCGCCACGCCCCGTCAAGGGCAACGACAGAGTCGTCCGCGTCACGGTCATAACGGTGCCAACTCCCGCCAGCTCTCGCCATTGCGCGAGCGGTCCATGGTCGGGACAGGTCATGCGCGGCGGAAACCATGTGGTCCTGCAGCTCGGGCACTGCGTAGCCAGCGCTCGACCCTGCGTCAACGCCGCGAAGAAGGGCGCCAACGCTCCCAGGCCATGGGAGTAGCGCCATGAGAAGGTCAGGCCTGCGCGCACGATATCGGCGGACGGCTCGTCGGGGTTCATCCCGTTCCCTCCAGCACATGCACGACCGACACCGTACCGACGCCGGAGTGCGCATCGGCGAGCGCGTAGCGGGTCGTTCGTTGCGGCTGCAGCTCGGGCCAATAGCGTCCCTGCAGCATGCGCGTCAGCCCCGCAATCTGCGCAATGCCGGTCGCGCCCGGCGCGCCGCCCTGTCCGATCAGTCCGCCCGACAAGTTGACTGGCAGCCGGCCGTCGCGCTCGAACATGCCGTCCGACAGCAGCCATGCGGCCCTGCCTTCCGGCGCCAAGCCCAGCATCTCGAGCGATTGCAGCTCGGCGCCGCTGAAGGCGTCATAGACTTCAGCCATGCCGATCGCCGCGACCGGGTCAGCGATGTCGGCCTGTCGGTAGGCCGCCGCGGCCGCGCGCCGCTTGGCCTCGAAGCGGTGCCATGCGCGACGGTCGCCAAGCCGCACGGCGTCGCTCGCCGACGCGGCCGCGGCGATCCTCACGCCACGTCGCGGACGGCGCGGCGCCGCATCCTTCGCGGCCAGGACGATGGCGGCGGCGCCATCGCTGAGCGCACTGCAGTCGAGTACCTTGTAGGGCGTGCTCACCGAAGGCGATGCCAGCACCTCATCGAGCGAAACCGGCACACGACGGTGGGCCAGAGGGTTGAGCGCGGCGTTGCCGCGGTTCTTCACTGCGACGGCCGCGAGGTCGCGCTCGGTCGTGCCCAGTTGCCGACAATGCTCGGCAATCGAAAGCGCATAGAGATGCACCGCCTGCACGCCGGCCAGACCCTCGATGTCGGCGTCGAAGGACAGACCGTAGAGCAGCCTGACATCGTCCGGCGCGAGGTGGCTTGCCGCGTGCTCGAAACCAATGACGAGAACGAAACGCGCCATGCCGGCCATGATCTGCGCCGCGCCGGCGTCGACCGCCGCAGCGCCGCTCGCGCCGCCCATCTCGACTCGCATGACCGGCCGCCCGGCCAGGCCGATTTCGTCGCACATGAGAGCGGCCGGACTCAGTTGCAGTGTGAGATGATCGCTCTCCGATCCGAGGACGATGGAATCAATGTCGACGGCCGCGATACCAGCATCTTCGATGGCGGCATGGGCAACCTGCCTTATCCAATCGCGCGGCGTCGATCCGTCCTTGGCGCGACCGAATGGACGAACGGCATCGCCGATGACGTAAACCGCGGGGCGGGTCATGTCGCGGCTTTTTCGGCCTCGCGGCGGCGGAGCTCGCCGCGCCGGATTTTGCCTGAGCTGGTCAACGGGAACTCGCTGACGAATTCGACCTGGCGCGGGTATTTGTAGGCCGCCAGCCGCGATTTGACGTGCTCCTGCAGCTCGCGCGCCAGCGCATCGCCGGCGGCGTATCCGGGACTCAGCCGGATGAACGCCTTGACGATCGCGCCACGCTCGCGATCGGGCACGCCGACCACGGCCGCCTCGGCGACAGCCTTGTGCGCGACCAAGCAGTCTTCAACCTCGGCCGGGCCGATTCGATAGCCTGCGCTCTTGATCAGATCGTCGTTGCGGCCCTGGTACCAGAAATATCCGTCGGCGTCCCGATAGGCCAGATCGCTCGTGCGCAGCCAATCGCCGAGCCGCAACCGGTCGGGGAGTCCACGTTCATTCCAATAGCCAAGGAACAGGGTCGGATCGCTGACATGGGCGACGATCTCGCCTGTCTCCCCCGGCGGCAGCTCGCGGCCCGCATCGTCCACGATGGTCGTGCGGTGGCCCGGGTATGCCCTGCCCATCGAGCCCGGCCGGATCGGATAGATCGCCTTGCAATTGCCGACGAGGTGGTTGAATTCGGTCAGTCCGTAGAACTCGTTGCACGTCGCGCGCATCGCGCGCTCGCACCAGCGCACGACCTCGCTTGGCAGGCTCTCGCCGCCGGTGCACACCGTCGCCAGCTTGAGCGGCCAGCGAGATTGTGGCTCCGCGAGCTCCGCCAGGCGCTTGAGCGCGGTCGGTGTCATGAAGGAATGCGTGATTTCATGGCGCGCCATCAGGTCGAAGCTGTGCTCGGCTTCGAAGCGATGGGGTGCTGCGATCACCGGATGCCCTTCGACCAGCGCCGGAAGCACGAGGTCGAGCAGGCCGCCGACCCAGGCCCAATCGGCCGGCGTCCAGAAGCGCAACCCTTCCCGTTCCGTCTCCAGATTGTAGAACAGGCGGACAGTCGGCATGTACGCATCGAGCACGCGGTGCCCGTGCAGAAGCCCCTTGGGCAGGCCGGTGGAGCCTGAGGTGTACATGAGCAGGGCCGGATCGTCGCCGCGGGTCATCTCCGGCTGGAACTCGCCGACCGGTTCGCGGACAAGACGTTCGTACCCGTCCGGCCCATCGTCATCGAGATAGATGCAATCGATCGACTGAGCAAGCGAGCCGAGCAAGTGGGATACTGCCGCCCAGGCGTGGCGCTCGGTGAAGAGCATCCGTGCGCCGCTGTCGCGAAACGCGTGGGCAAGCGTGTCGGGGCCGTAGAGCTGCGACAGCGTCATCGCCACCGCGCCCGTCTTGTAGGCCGCGAGATGAACGATCAGCGTCTCGGGGCGCTGACCGGTGTGGATGGCGACGGGCTGGCCGCGCTGCACGCCCCGCCGTGCCAGCGCAGAGGCCAGGCGCGACGAAACCTCGTCGAGCTCACGGAACGTGAAATTCCGCGTACGCCGATCCGGCGCTTCGTAGAGCAGTGCCAGGCGATCGGCTAGCCTGCCGCGCGCGTGGCGTCCGACCGTACTTTCTGCAATGTTGCTATGCGTCGGCAGTGGGATAGCCATCGCCGTACCGGCGCGGCGAAATCCCGCGCGCTCGAGGCGCGGCACACTCTCCTTGTCGATGGCGTCCAACACGTCGCGTCCCGCCGCATGCACTGTGCTAGGCTACTCTGACACAGGCAGGAAGGCTCGGCGATAGTGTTCGGGATATGAACCTCAAGCTCTTCGAGACCTTCGTTGCGGTCGCGCAGCTGCGCAGCTTTCGCGCTGCGGCCGAGCATTTGAACTCGACACAGCCTGCCATTTCCATGCGCATCCGCGAATTGGAGCGCGCTCTGGGCATCAAGCTGTTCGAGCGCGCGCATCGCTCGTCGATTCTCACCGCGAAGGGGCAGGAGCTGCTGCCGCTCGCCGAGCAGCTGCTTGGAGTGGCCGGCGAGATCCAGCAGCATGTCGCCGACTCGAAGATGATCGCGGAGACCGTGCGCGTCGGTCTTTCCGAGCTGATCGCATTGACCTGGCTGACCGACCTGACGGCCGAAATCGACCGGCGCTTTCCTAACGTGTCGCTGCGCTTCGATGTCGATCTGGTACATGGCTTGATTGGCAAGCTGCGGGCGCGCGAGTTGGACCTCGTGCTTTGCGCCGGACCGTTGAAGGAGCCGGACTTGCGTAGCGTGTCGCTCGGCACGGTCAAACTCGACTGGTTCGGCGGCCCGCAGCTCGACCTGCCTGCGGACCGGCTAGAGGCGAGCGACCTGGCGCGGCATCCGTTGATATCCCTGTCACCGAGCTCGAGCCTTCACGCCATGGCGGTCGAATGGCTGCGCGCCAACGGCGCGAGCTGGCGGCGCACCAATTTCTGCAACAGCATGCACACGGTGTCGCTGCTGATCCGCTCCGGCCAAGGCCTCAGCATCCTGCCGACCGCCTATTACGAGCCCCATGTCGCCAGCGGCGAGATGCGCATCCTCAAGCCGAAGCCGGCCTTACCGTCGCTGGAATATGTCGCGGTCTATTTCCAGAGCAGGTCGTCGCCGCTGATCCCGGTCGTTGCCGAGATCGCGGCCAAGACCTCGGGGTTCGGTCGCGAGGCAGGGGGCGCCAAGGCCCACGCGAGGTCTAGCCGAGCTTTTCCAGCTCGTCGACGAAGCCGGCGATCACGTTGAGCCCCTTGTTCCAGAACGCCGGGTCGGTCGCGTCGAGGCCGAACGGCGCGAGCAGCTCCTTGTGCCGGAGCGTGCCGCCCGCGCGCAGCATGTCGAGATATTTGCGCGCGAAACCCTTCTCGGCGTCCTGGTAGACGGCATAGAGCGAATTCACCAGGCAGTCGCCGAAGGCATAGGCGTAGACATAGAAGGGCGAATGGATGAAGTGCGGGATATAGGCCCAGAAGCTGCGATAGTCTGGGTCGAAGCGCAACACGGGCCCGAGGCTGTCGGACTGGCACTCGAGCCAGATCTGGCCCAGCCGGTCGGGCACCAGCTCGCCCTGGCGCCGCTCGTCGTGCACGCGCCGCTCGAATTCGTGCAGCGCGATCTGGCGCACCACGGTGTTCAGCATGTCCTCGACCTTGGTCGCCAGCATGATGCGCCGGCGCTCGGTCCCCGTTTCCTTGTCGAGCATGGCGCGGAAGGTCAGCATCTCGCCGAACACCGAGGCGGTCTCGGCGAGCGTCAGCGGCGTGTCGGCCATGAGCTGGCCCTGCCCGGCTGCCAGCACCTGGTGCACGCCATGGCCGAGCTCGTGGGCAAGCGTCATGACATCGCGCGTGCGCCCCTGATAGTTGAGCAGCAGGTAGGGATGGGCGCTCGGCACGGTCGGGTGCGCGAAAGCTCCCGAGGCCTTGCCCGCCTTGACCGGCGCGTCGATCCAGCCGCGCTTGAAGAAGCGGCGGCCGATATCGGCGAGCTCGGGTGAGAAGCGGTGATAGGCGTCGAGCACGAGCTGCTCCGCCTGGTCCCACGGGATGATGCGGTCAGAATCTTCCGGAAGCGGCGCGTTGCGGTCCCAATAGTCGAGCCTGGTCTGACCGAACCAGCCCGCCTTGATGCGGTAGTAGCGGTGCGACAGGCGCTCGTAGGAGCCCTTGACCGCGCCGACCAGCGCGTCGACCACGTCGTTCTCGACCCGGTTGGCGAGATTGCGCGACGAGATCGGCTTGGGGTAGCGCCGCCAGCCGTCCTCGATCTCCTTGTCCTTGGCCAGCGTGTTCGTGATCAGCGCGAACAGCTTGACGTTGTCGGCCAGCACGCGCCCGATCGACTTGGCCGCCTTGCGCCTGATGGTGCGGTCCTTCGAGGTCAGTCGGTTGAGGATCTCGGCCATGGTCAGGCGCTCGCCTTCGTGCGGGAAGCGCAGCCCTGCCAGGGTTTCATCGTAAAGCCGCGTCCATGCGGCCCGGCCGGCGACATATTTCTCGTGGAGCAGCTTCTCCATGTCGTCGGCGAGCTGGTGCGGCCGGAACATGCGCAGATCGCGCAGCCAGGGTCGGTAGCGCGCCAGCGCCGGCGCGGCGAGCTTCTCCTCGAGCGCCCCGTCCTCCAGGCGATTGAGCTCCAATGTGAAGAACAAGGTCTCCGAGGAGACCTGGGTCGTGCGCTCCTGCATGGTCTGGTAGAAGCGGCCGACCGCGGCATCGCTCATGTCGCGGGCATAGACGAGCTGGGCGAAGCTGCCGATCCGGCCCAGCATCTCTTCCAGGCGCTCGTACTCCGCGACCGCGGCGCCGAGCTCGGCGCCGCTCAGCTCCGCCAGCTTGCCCTGGTATTTGCGCTGGAACACCTTGGCTGCGGCCATGGCGCCCTCGAGGTCGGAAGCGAGCTTTTTAGATTCAATGCCGTCATAGAGATCGTTCAGATCCCATTCCGGCAGCTTGCCGAGCCGTGCCGTCCGCCTCGCCTTGGTCGCCGCCGCTACTGCCATGGGTCAACCCCGATCATGCTGCCGTGTTGAGCGCTCGCCAGAAGGCTTGCCAGACTCGGGCATATAGGTTTCCACTAGCGGAAAGAAAAGCCGCAATGTCCGGGTCAATGTCGGCCGGTCCCAGGTCGCCGGATCGTGGGCGGCAGAATAGGGTTGGCCGGCTGTGGGGGGAAGCATGGACTATCAGTCCGTTCGCAATCTGTCGCTGCTCTACTTCGAGCGCGCCCGGCAGCATGGCGACCGACCCTTCCTGTGGGCCAAGCACGATGGCAAGTACCAGCCGCTGTCGTGGCGCGAAGTCGACCGGCGCATCCGCGACCTGTCGCGCGGCCTGCGCGCGCTCGGCATCGAGCCCGGCGACCGTGTCGTCGTGGTGTCCGAGAACCGCCCGGAATGGTTGATCGCCGACCTTGCCGTGATCGCGGCCGGCGGCATCACGGTGCCTGCCTACATCACCAACACGACCGACGACCACGTGTACATCCTCGACAATTCGAGCGCCAAGGCGGCGATCGTGTCGACCGCGAAGCTCGCCCAGCGCGTCGTGCCCGCAGCCCAGCGCGCACCGACCGTGCGCTTCGTCGTCGGCATCGAGGAGATGTCGGCGCCGTCCGCCGACGCAGCCGGAACGCCGCAGGGCCACAAGATCGAGGTGCACCGCTGGGACGAGGTCGCCAGGCGCGGCGCGGCCATGCCCGACGACGTCGAGCAGAAAGCCGGCGAACGCCAGCGCGACGACATCGCCTTCCTGATCTACACCTCCGGCACGGGCGGCAACCCCAAGGGCGTCATGCTCAGTCACCGCGCGATCCTGGCGAACTGCATGGGGGCGCACGAGGTGCTGACCCGCCTGGGTCTGGGCAACGACGTGTTCCTGTCCTTCCTGCCGCTGTCGCACTCCTACGAGCACACGGCCGGACAGTTCTTTCCGATCTCGATCGGCGCCGAAATCTACTACGCCGAGGGCGCCGAAGGACTGTCGACCAACTTCCTCGAGGCCAAGCCGACGATTGTCGCGGCCGTGCCGCGGCTCTACGAGGTGCTCTACGGACGCATCATGAAGGGTGTCGAGCGCGCGAGCCCGCTCAAGCAGAAAATGTTCCACAAGACGCTCGAGCTCGGCCGCAAGCGATACCGCGATCCCACGAGCTTGTCGCTCGGCGAGCGCGCCCTCGACGCGCTGCTCGAGCGCCTGGTGCGCACCAAGGTGCGCGCGCGCTTCGGCGGCCGGCTCAAGGCCTTCGTGTCGGGCGGAGCCCCGCTCAATGTCGAGGTCGGCGAGTTCTTCACGGCACTCGGGCTTCGGATCCTGCAGGGCTACGGTCAGACCGAGGCGGCGCCGGTGATCTCGTGCAATCCGCCGCAGAAGGTGAAGATCCACACGGTCGGACCGCCCTTCACCGGCGTCCAGCTCAAGATCGCCGAGGACGGCGAGATCCTGGTCAAGGGCGACCTCCTGATGAACGGCTATTGGGGCGAGCCCGAGGCGACGGCCGCCGCACTCAAGGATGGCTGGCTGCACACCGGCGACATCGGCCACCTCGACGAGGACGGCTATCTGCAGATCACCGATCGCAAGAAGGACATCATCGTCAACTCCGGTGGCGACAACGTCTCGCCCGCGCGGGTCGAGGGCTTCCTGACGCTGCAGCCCGAGATCGGCCAGGCCATGGTCTATGGCGACAAGCGTCCGCATCTGGTTGCCGTGATCGTGCCCAATGCGGAGTGGCTCAAGACCTGGGCCGCCGAGCAGGGCAAGCCGGCCGAGCTCGCCCAGCTGTCGGACGATCCCGCCCTGCAGACCGTGCTCAGCGAGGCGCTCAAGCGGGTCAATGCCGGCATGTCGCAGATCGAGCGCGTGCGCAGCTTCATCGTGGCGCCCGAGGCCTTTACAACCGACAACGGCATGATGACGCCGACGCTCAAGATCCGCCGCCACAAGATCAAGGCGGCCTATGCGCCGAAGCTGGAAGCGCTCTACGAGCGGGGCTGACGCGGCGCCACCAGGATGAGCATCGATCCGGCGGCGCTCGCCGTAGCGGCGACCGGCGTCTTGCTCATTTCCTTCATGAAGGGGGCATTCGGCGGCGGCTTCGCCATCATCGGCATTCCGCTCCTCGCGCTTGTCATGGACCCGCTCACGGCGGGCGCACTGCTGGCGCCGTTGTTCCTGGCGATGGACTTCGTCGCACTCTACTACTGGCGCCCTTCGACCTGGTCGCGACCGGACCTGTCGCTTCTCGTGCCCGGGCTGATCGCGGGCATCGTCATTGGCTATCTCGTGCTCAGCGCGATCGATCGTCCGCTCGTCTCGATCATCATCGCTGTGGTCACGCTGGGATTCGCTGCCCTGTGGCTCGCCGGCGGCGGGTGCGTGGTCGAGCGGCCGCGCTCGCCGGTCAAGGCGGTGTTCGCCGGATTGGGCTCGGGCGTGACCACGATGGTCGCCCATTCCGGCGGTCCGCCGCTCGCCATGTATCTGCTGCCGCTCGGCCTCTCCAAGGCGGTCTATGCCGGCACGACCAGCCTGTTCTTCACCATCGGCAATCTGGTCAAGGCCGGTCCGTGGCTCCTGCTCGGCAGCCCGACCGCCGACACGTGGACCCTGATGGCGCTCTGCCTGCCGGCTGTACCGATCGGCATCTGGTCGGGCTGGCAGCTGCACCAGCGCCTGGACCAGCAGCAGATGTACCGCGCCTGTTATGCGCTGCTCGTCGTCACCGCGCTCAAGCTGCTGTGGGACGGCGTCGCGGGTTGGCGCTAGTCCAGGCGCAGTTCTTGCAGGAAATCGAGGGTTGGATCGCGGCCAGGACCATTTCTCCGATGCTCGAAATCCAGACCGGCACCCCGATGCTCGGCCACAATGGCGGCCCGCCACTCGAGGACGAGCCCGATCCCGCCACCAGCTGGAACCATTTCTGCTGGCGCAAGGCGCACAAGCGCGCCTGGAAGACGCCCGGGCGCGAAATTGCCCTCAGACGGCTCAAGCGTGCCGAAGAATTAGGCATGACCTATCGGGACTATACAGCGGTCATCCTCGACAAGGGCGTGTTCCTGTAGTCCATCCAGATAGGTCACGGCCTGGCATCGCCTCTGTTTACGGCGAATTGAATGGGCTAGGCTCGCTCCATCCCGCCCAAGGGGAGGAGTGATGGCCGAGCGCCGCGACCCGATCGAATTCGAGCTGTTCAAGAACGCCATTTTCTCGATTGCCGACGAGATGGCGCTCACCGTCTTCCGCACGACCTATTCGGGCGTGCTCAAGGACAACATGGACTACTCGACCGGCTTCGCCGATGCACAGGGGCGGCTGGTCGCGCAGGGGCTGACCCTGCCCGGCCATCTCGGCTCGATCCCGACCGCGCTCGCGGCGATCATGCGCCATTTCGGCCGCAGCATGCGCCCGGGCGACGTCTACATCATGAACGACCCGTTCGACGGCGGCATGCATCTGCCCGACATCTTTGTCTTCAAGCCGATCTTTCAGGGCCGCCGTCGCCTCGCCTTTGCCGCCACCGTGTGCCACCACACCGATGTCGGCGGCCGCGTCGCCGGCTCCAATGCATCGGACTCGACCGAGATCTATGCCGAGGGCCTGCGCATCCCGCCGCTCAAGATGTACGATGCGGGCAAACGCAACCCGACGCTCTGGGCGCTGATCGAGAAGAACGTCCGGCTGCCGGTCAAGGTGTTCGGCGACCTGCGCGCGCAGCTGGCCGCCTGCCATGTCGCGGAGACGCAATTCCTCGCCCTCGTCAAGCGCCTGGGCGCCGCCAAGGTCACGGCCTACATGGCCGAGACGATCGACTATGCCGAGCGTATGACGCGCGCCGCGCTGAAGAACCTGCCGGACGGCAGCTGGAGCTTCGAGGACTGGATCGACGACGACGGCGTCGAGTACGACAAGCCGATCCGCCTGTTCGTCAAGTTCACCAAATCGGGCGACAGCATGGTGGCGGACTGGACCGGCACGTCGCCGCAGGTCAAAGGGGCGATCAACAACACATTGAGCTTCACCAAGGCCGCGACCTACACCGCCGTGCGCTCTGTGCTGCCGCCGGGCATTCCCAACAACGAGGGCGTGTTCCGCGCCATCGAGGTGGTGGCACCACCGGGCACGATCGCCAACGGCGTGCTGCCGGCGGCGTGCGCCGCGCGCGGGCTGACCGGCTTCCGCATGGTCGACTGCGCCTTCGGCGCGCTCGCCATGATGCTGCCCGACAGGGTGTTCGCGGCGTCGGACGGCGGCAACACCGGCATCTCGATCGGCGGCTACTATCCCGACCGCTCGCCCTTCATCTATGTCGACTTCACCTGCGGCGCCTGGGGCGCCAGGCCCTGGGCCGATGGGCTCGACGGCAACTCCAACATGTTCGCCAACATGGCCTCGCACTCGATCGAGATCACCGAGGCCGAGCAGCCGCTCCAGCTCCTCGCCTACGAGTTCGTGTCGGACAAGTCGGGCGCCGGCAAGTTCCGCGGCGGCACGCCGTTCCGCCGCGACTATCGGTTCCTCCAGGCGGAAGGCACGCTCCAGGTCCGTTCCGACCGGCGGCGCTTCCGGCCCTACGGACTCTACGGCGGCCAGCCGGGCCAGCCCTCGGAGAACTATCTCAACCCGCAGGGCGAGAACCGCACGCTGCCGGCCAAGCTCACCATGACGATCAAGCAGGGCGACGTGTTCCGCCACATCCTCGCCGGCCCGGGCGGCTGGGGCGATCCGCTCGAGCGCGACCCGGCGCTCGTGCTGCGCGACGTGCGCAACGAGCTGCTTTCGCCCGGGAAAGCGCGCGCCGACTATGGCGTGATCGTCGACACCGCGTCAGGGCGCGTCGACGAGGCAGCGACCGCCGCGCTGCGCACGGAGATGCGCGGAAAGCGCGGCTGGCGCTCCGTGCCGAAGGTGCTGCGCGAGGACCGGGCCGAGCTGTCGCGCGCCGCTGAATAGCAGACCGAGCCATGACCACCCACCACGTCGGCGTCGACATCGGCGGCACGTTCACCGACATCGTGCTGCTCGGCAGGGACGGCCGCATCCTCGTCAAGAAGATCTCGTCCAGCGTCGACAACTACGCGCGCGCGATCGTCGCCGGCTTCGGCGAGGTGTTCCGCGAGTCCGGCCTCGACGGCAAGTCGATCGCCGAGATCCGGCACGGCACGACGGTCGCGTCCAACGCCATCCTCGAGCGCAAGGGGGCGCGCACGGGCCTGATCACGACAAAGGGCTTCCGCGACGTGCTGGAAATCCGCACGCTGCGCATGCCCAGGCTCTACGACATCGCCTGGGAGAAGCCGCCGCCGCTGGTCGAGCGCTATCTGCGCCAGGTCGTCGACGAGCGCGTCGATGCCCAGGGACGGATCCAAACCGCACTCGACGCCGCCGCGGCCGAGCGCGTCGTCGACGGCTTGCTGGCCGAAGGCGTCGAGGCGCTCGCCGTGTGCCTGATCAACGCATTCGCCAATCCCCGGCACGAGCGCAAGCTCAAGGAGATCATCCGGCGCAAGGCGCCCGCCCTGCCGCTCAGCATCAGCACGGACGTCCTGCCGGAGATCAAGGAGTACGAGCGGACCTCGACGACGGTGATCAACGCCTATGTCATGCCGATCGTCTCGACGTATCTGCGCCAGCTCAGGCGCGACCTCGACGCCGGCGCGATCGCCGCGCCTGTGCTGCTCATGCAGTCGAATGGCGGCCTGACCACCGCGGAGGCGGCCGAGCAACGGCCGATGCACATCATCGAATCGGGGCCCGCGGGCGGTGTGGTCGGCGCGCAGGCCCTGGCGCGCGCGATCGGTCTCAAGCGCGTCATCACTTTCGACATGGGCGGCACGACGGCCAAGGCATCGCTGGTCGAGGACGGCGAATACACGCGCGCGCCCGAGTTCCAGGTCGGCGGCGGCGTCATCACCAGCTCGCGCTTGCTGACCGGCGCCGGCTACATGCTGAAAGTGCCGGCGATCGATCTTGCCGAGGTCGGCGCCGGCGGCGGCTCGATCGTGCGCATCGACTCGGGCGGCTCGCTCACCGTCGGTCCGGACAGCGCCGGCGCCCTGCCCGGCCCGCTCTGCTACGACCTCGGCGGTACCGAGCCGACCATCACGGATGCCAACGTCATCCTCGGCTATCTCAATCCCGATCATCTGGTCGGCGGCGCGGTCAAGCTCAACCCGGCGCGCGCGCGCGCGATATTCGAGGACAAGATCGCCAAGCCGCTCGGCCTCGAGCTGGCCCATGCCGCCTATGGCGCCCATTCGATCGCGGCCTCCAACATGATCCGCGCGATCAAGGCCGTGTCGACCGAACGCGGTCGCGACGCACGCCAATACGCACTCTTCGCCTTCGGCGGCAATGGCCCGCTGTTCGCCGCCGGCATGGCACGGGAGCTGGGCATCAAGCGCATCGTCGTGCCGCCATGCCCCGGCCTGTTCTCGTCGTTTGGCCTGCTCTACGCCGATGTCGAGCATCACTATTCGCGCACGCTGCGCCGGCTGCTGCGCCAGGCCGACGCCAGGGAGATCCGGGCGCAATGGCAGGCGCTCTCCGACATGGCGCGCACTCAGCTCAGCGCGGAGGGCTTCAAATCGCGCGATCAGCGCGTGCGCCGTTCGGCCGCGCTGCATTACCAGGGCCAGACCTACGAGCTGACCGTGCCGGTGCCGGACGGGCCGATCAACGCGGCCTTGCTGCGCCAGATCGAGGAAGCGTTCGGACGCGAGCACGAGCGCACCTACGGCCACCGCGCCGGCCCCGACGAGCCCGTCGAGCTGGTCACGATCCAGGTGGTCGGCCAGGGCATCCGGCGCGGCCGGCGCGTGCCCGACCGGATCGTCATCGACGGCGCGGCGCCGGATCGGACCGCGCCCGGCAAGCGGCCGACGCGTCGGGCCTATTTCGGAACGAAGCTCGGCTGGCGCGCGACGCCGGTGCTGGGTCGCGCCGATCTCGCCAAGGCGGTCAAGGGCCCGGCGATCGTCGAGGAATACGACGCGACCTGCGTCATCCCGCCCGGCGCCAAGGCCAGGCTCGATCGCCACGGCAACATCGTCATCGATCTTTAGCCTGAACTTTGCCCCATTTTCGAGCTAAGCAATTGAAAGTGCGGGGATTTTGGCTTTGACGGTAGTCATGTAATTTGTTTGAGGGGCTCGACAGGCTG
>VGDO01000038.1 GCA_016869645.1 Alphaproteobacteria bacterium | reverse complement strand
GCCGGGTCGAACGGCTCCTTGGTCGTGCGATCGCGCACGAATTCGATGCCGAGGAAGAGACCGCGGCCGCGGATGTCGCCGACGTGATGATGATTGCCGAAGCGCGCTTCCAGGCGCTGCTTGAGCTTGGCGCCCATCACGCGGACGTTGTCGACCAGCTTCTCCTCGCGCAACGCCGTCTGCACGGCGATACCGGCGGCGCAGGACACTGCATGGCCGAGATAGGTGTGACCATGCATGAAGGCACCGGACCCATCGGCGATCGCCTGGAACACCTTGGAGGCGACCAGCAGTGCGGCGACCGGCTGATAGCCGCCGCCCAGCCCCTTGGCGATCGACATGAGATCGGGCGCCACGCCCTCCTGCTCGCAGGCATAGAGCGTGCCGGTGCGACCCATGCCGCACATGATTTCGTCGAACATGAGCAGCACGCCGTACTTGTCGCAGATCTCGCGGATGCGCTTGAAATAGCCAGGCACCGCCGGCACCGCGCCCAGCGTTGCGCCGACCACCGGCTCGGCGATGAAGAGGGCTACGGTTTCGGGGCCGAGCTTGAGGATCGCCTGCTCGAGTTCGTCGGCGACGCGCCAGCCATAGACTTCCTCGGTCTCGTTCGGCTGCTTGTCGCGATAGGCATAGCAGGGCGCGATATGCGTGGCGTCGATCAGGATCGGCTGGAACATCTGGCGGCGCATGGCGTTGCCGCCGGCGGCCAGCGCGCCCAACGTGTTGCCGTGATAGCTCTGGCGGCGCGCGATGATGTGATGGCGCTGCGGCTGGCCGAGCTCGACGTAGTATTGGCGCGCGAGCTTGATCCCGGCCTCGACCGCCTCCGACCCGCCGGTCACGAAATAGACCTTGTCGAGATCGCCAGGGGCGTCGGCGATCAGCAGGTCGGCAAGCTGTTCGGCCGGCTCGCTGGTGAAGAAGGAGGTATGCGTCCAGGCCAGCTTGTCGACCTGGTCCTTGATCGCCGCGCGGACCTTGGGGTGGCTGTGACCGAGGCACGACACGGCCGCGCCGCCGGCCGCGTCGATATAGCGCTTGCCGGCGCTGTCGATGATGTAGACACCCTCGCCGCGAACGGCAGTCGGCGGAACCGCGCGGGCGCTGCGGTGGAAAACGTGGCTCATGGTCGATTCCTTGGAGATGATGCCGGATGCTCCAGGCCGGGATGCCTCAGGAAGATCTGGCGAATTTCGGGGGCGGCGTGGTGAGCGTCCATTCGACCACTCGCTTCATGACCTTGCCGAGCGCGTCGTCGAAAGCGGCAACGACACTTTCGATGCCTCGCCCTTCGACCGGCACCCTGCGCTCGACAGTGTGGGTCGCGATGATCGAGCGATCGGGCATGCGCACCAACTTGACGTTGATGCGCACGTGCACGAGCGTGCCTCCGGCCTCCTCGACCGCCTCGAATTCGCGCAGCTCAGTCTTCAGCACGTAGTCCGACCGGAGGCCGATCGATTCGCGCCCGACCGAGACGATCTTGCCGGTGTTCTCGAACGACTCGATGAGCAGGGTCTGCACCAACACCGGCGCGCGATCGGTCCAGTTGGCGCGTGCGTAGTATTCAACGGTGAGCGGCGTCCGGCTGACCGCGATGCGCGTGGTGTTGAGGCCGGCAGCTGCGACCGGCAGCTCGATGACGAGCTGCCAATCCACCTGGGGAAGATTCTCGTCGAACGTGCTTTTCGGCGACAGCACGTAGAGCTGCGGCGCCTCGCCGGTCGGCGTGAGGCCGGGACAGCCCGCGAGCACCAGGGCACCCACCAGAACGAGCCAGCGGCGTCGACCCATCATGCTCAACGCGCCTCGACGCCGCGCGAGTGGTCGCCGAACAGGAAGCGGCGCGGGTCGCGCTCGATCTCGGTCGACACGCGCGACAGGCCGGAGATCAGCTCGCGCGCCTCGGTGACGAATTGGGTGAATTGATAGAGACCGCTGTTGGCGAATTCGCGGAAGGCGTCGCGGTTGTCGCCCGCCAGCGAGCCGATATTGTCGGCCGCTTTGCTGAAGGCCTCCGCCGTGCGCACCAGCTCGCGCAGCGAGCGCGTGACCTCTCGACTCAGATGCCCGATCTGGTCGTCGACGCCCGATGTCGTTCCGCGAACGACGGCGAAGGTCGACGCCATTTCTTCGGTCAGCGTGCGCGCGCCGACCGACAGCTCGCGCGACATCTGGCTGGTGTCGCTGATTAGACGGTCGATGTCCTCAGCGCGGTCGGCGAGCACGCCCGTCACGCGCCGGATGTTGACGAGCGTCTGGGTGAATGCCTCGCGATTCTCCGGCCCGACCAGATCGTTGGCCTGCATCATCAGCGTGGTCAGCGTGCCGAGCAGCTCCGGCGCGCGATCAAAGACCTGTTCCAGGCGCGATGCACGCGACTGGATTTCGGCATAGCGCTCACCGGGCTTGGGCTCCAGCGCTGGCGCCGCCTGGGTGCCGCCGGAGAGCTGAATGTAGGCAACGCCGGTGATACCCTGAAACTCGAGCGACGCGATCGTGTCGACCTTGATCGGCACGTCGCTCGAGATCTCGACGAAGGCCCGGATGCGCTCGACGTTGGTGGGGTCGATGCGCAATTCGACGACGCGCCCGATCGGCACGCCGCGATAGCGCACCTGGCCACCTTCCTGCAGGCCGGTCGCCGAGCCCTGAATGTATACGTAATAAAAAGACAGCTCGCGATCGATCTCGAAGCGCGCGAGCCAGACGACGAAGCCGAACAGGCCCGCAACCAAGACAAGCACGAAGGCGCCGACCACGACGTAGCTAGCCTTGGTCTCCATCCCCTCTACCGCCTCCGCCTCGTGCCCGTCGCCAATCGTCCCGCGCGGCCGCCCCCTGCCTTGGAGCCTGCGGCCGAAATCATCCTGCAGTCTCGTCCAGAGCCGCGGCGTGAGCTCCCGCCTGGGCCTGGACCTGGGCCGCTCGACCGCGCGGACCGTGGAAGTAGGCGCTGATCCACGGGTGGGGGTCGCGCAACAGCTCATCCATTGTGCCAACCTTGATCTTTTTGTCCACCAGCACGGCAATGCGATCGCAGATCGCAAGCAGGCTGTCGAGGTCGTGCGTCACCATCACCACGGTCAGTCCCAGGCTTTTCTGGAGTTCGCCGATCAGCCGGTCGAAGATCGCCGCGCCGATCGGATCGAGACCCGCGGTCGGCTCGTCCAGGAACAGGATCTCCGGGTCGAGGGCGAGCGCCCGGGCGAGGCCGGCGCGCTTGCGCATGCCGCCCGACAGCTCGGACGGATACTTCGCAGCCGCCTCGAGCGGCAGCCCGACCATGCGGATCTTGACTGCCGCCAGCTCGCGCAGCAACAGGGGCGACACGTCGTCGAGATCGGGACCGTGCTCGCGCAACGGTACAATGACGTTTTCGGCGACGGTCAGCGAGCTGAACAACGCGCCGTCCTGGAATAGGACACCCCACCGGGCCTGCAGCCGCCGCACCGCCGCTTCATCGTCGCTCAGCGGGTCTTCGCCCAGGACGCGGATCGTGCCGCCCGCCGGGCGGTTCAATCCGATGATCGTCTTCATCAGCACCGACTTGCCGGTGCCCGAACCGCCGACCAGCCCGATCACCTCGCCCTTGCGCACGTCGAGGTCGAGACCATCGTGCAAGAGCTGCGGACCGAAGCGGGTCACCAAACCGCGCACGCGTATGACTGGCTCGTCCGCCATGCCCGGGACTTAGATCTTCAGATAGGAAAACAGGACGGAGAATATCGCGTCGACGACGATCACGATGAAGATCGATTCCACCACTGCCTTGGTCGTCAGGCGCCCGACGCTCTCGGCCGACCCGGAGACACTGAGGCCCGCGAAGCAGCCGACCAGCGCGATGATGAAGCCGAAGATCGGCGCCTTGATGATGCCGATCCAGAATGACCACAGCGAGACCGCGCCATTGAGCTGGCGCAGGAACTGCGAGATCGAGATGTCGAGCATGAGGTAGCAGATCACCCCGCCGCCGAGCAGCCCCATCATGTCGGCAAAGAAGGCCAGCAAGGGCATCGCGAGGACGAGCGCGACCACGCGCGGCAGGACCAGGATCTCGATCGGGTCGAGGCCGAGCGTCCGCATGGCGTCGACCTCCTGGTTGACCTTCATGGTACCGATCTGGGCGGCGAACGCGCTGCCCGATCGGCCCGCGACGATGATCGCGGTGATCAGGATGCCGATCTCGCGGAGCACCGAGACTGCCAGCAGATTGACCGTAAAGATGTCGGCGCCGAACCGCCTGAGCTGGTCGGCGCCCTGATAGGCGAGCACGACTCCGATCAAGAACGACAGCAGGCCCACGATAGGCACGGCGTTGAGACCGACCTGCTCGAGGTGGCTCACCAGCGGGGTCAATCGGATGCGGCTCGGTCGTAGCACGCTGTGCACGACGGTGAACACGGTCTGACCAAGAAATCCGACCAGGTCGCGCGTCTCCTCAAGGAACATGACCATCCGGCCACCGATGCGCTCGAGCATGACCAGGACCGGGTTGGCGAATCTGCGTCCGGAGTGGGGTGCGGCTTCACATGCGCGCACGCGCTCGATCAGCGCGGCGTGCGCCGGCTGTGCGCCGATCAGGTCGACTTCCCGCCCCGGCTTCTGCAAGGCCGCGACGGCGCGACAGATCGCCCAGGCGCCGGCCGTGTCGAGCTTGTCCAATGCGCTGATGTCAATCCGTGCGGCGCCCGAGTCCGCGACGGTCAAGCGGCGCAACTCCTGGTCATGGCGGCCGACCGCCTCGAGCGTCCAGCGTCCGCCGAAGCGCAGCACAATGCGGTCGTCCTCGCGCGTCTGGCGAAACCAGCCGCTGTCGTCCGCCGATCCGGTCTGCAGCGCCATGGCTGGCATCCTAAAGCGCCATGATTCATGCGCCAAACTGAATCGCCGGCCGCTTCTGATCGGATCGTCAGGTTCCCGCGACGGCAACGAACACCGCAGCGGCCAAGTGAGGTTTGCCAGCCGGCCGCGTGAGATACTAGGATCGACGCGTGCCGGCTCCAAATCGAGCAGCGGCCTCGCTTGTCACGTCCATCAATGGCCCCTTCACTTCGCAAATTGGACCTGATCTATGAACATCAAGGATCACATTCGCCAGATTCCCGATTTCCCCAAGCCGGGCATCCTGTTCTATGACATTTCGACATTGCTTGCCCATCCCAAGGCGTGGGCAGCAACGGTCGACCAGCTCGCTGCCATTATCTCGCCGCACAAGCCCGACCTCCTCGCCGGCATCGAGTCGCGCGGATTCCTGACGGCCGCGCCGCTGGCGCTCCGACTCGGCTGCGGCTTCATCATGCTGCGCAAGAAGGGAAAGCTTCCGGGCCAGACCATCCGCTACACCTATGATCTGGAGTACGGCTCCGATACGATCGAGGTGCAGGCGGATGCCGTGAAGCCCGGCCAGCGCGTCGTCGTGCTCGACGATCTGCTCGCCACGGGCGGAACGATGCGCGCCGCAGTCGAGCTCGTGCACAAGGTCGGCGGCACCGTGCCGGCCTGCGCCTGCATTATCGAGCTGAACTTCCTCAAAGGGCGCAAGCATCTCAACGTGCCGTTCTCGGCACTCGTAGGGTATGATCAATAATCGTCAGGGCCGCGGGGGCTGTTTAACGTCGATGACACCAGGTTTGACGCCGAGCTTGCCGCTGACGGCGATCGTCTTACCGTCGGCGGCGGTGTCGCTGGTGATCGCCGTGGCGCTTCTCTACCTTGGCGGCCGCGCCAATATCCTGCGCGCCAGCGCCTGGTGGGCATTCGGCTTCATCATCAACGCGATCATCCTCGCCGGACCGGTTGGCCTTTCCATGGCCGACCCCATCCAGGCCGTTCTCTCGCTCGGCGCGGCGACCTCGCTGCTGCTCCTGCTGGGATCGCTGCGCTTCCTGCATCATTCGGCGCTGATCGGCATGCTGATCGGCGGCATCGTCGTGGTCGTGGTCGGCCTGAGCCAGGGTCTGCCCTCGCACACGACGCAACGCGCGCTCAATGCCGCGCTTTTCCTCGCCGGCAGCCTTGCGCTCTTTGCCAACGGCGCGATCTATCTGCTTCATCGCCGTCGCCGGTCCCTGCCTTTCGCGATGACCATCGCGACCTTTCTGACGTGGGGCGCGGTGCGCGCCGTCGAAGGTGTGCAGACGCCGGCGGAAGCGGCTTTGCCCTGGGCCGTGGCTTTCGAACCGATGATGGCCACGATCGCCGGCATCTCGCTCATGCTGGTCAGCCGGCAAAGCCGTCACCGCCCGGAAGCTTCCGAGCCCGAATAGGGTTGGACAGGACTAGCGACTGATGTTGTTCCAGCCCGCGCTTGCCCCCCAGGCGATCGCCAGCGCGCTGTGCACATTGGTCTTGTTCGCCGGCTTGGTCACGCTTGCGCGGCGAGGTGCCGGCGTGCCCGCGACAGGTTGGTGGGCAGTCACGATCCTGGCGGCGGGCAGTGAACCGCTGACCGCAGGACTGGCCCAGGGTTTCGCCGGCGAGATCGGCGCCGCGAGCATCCTTCACCTCGTCAAGATCGCGAGCGCGGCCGCCGGCGCGCATTCCTGGTTCGGACGTCAGCTCGCCGGCGTGCTTCTGGCAGGCGCTGCCGGCCTGGCGGTGCTCGGATTGCAGTTGCAGTCGGCAGCGGCGGCGGCCGCGCTCGCTGCGGCCAGCGCCGCGGTTCTACTCGGCATCGCCGGCTGGCTGGTCGGCCGACGCCGCGAGGGCTCGGCTCGGTTCCCGGTGGCGGCGGGTTTCGCCGTGCTGGGCGCACTCGACTTCTCATCGCTCGTCGAGCCCGCCATGTCCGTTGGCGGCTGGTCGCCGGCCGTCTTGTCGCCGTTCGCCGCAACGCTGATCGCAGCTGGGCTGGTGCTGTTCGCTTTCGAGAAACAACGGAAGTCGAACGCTGAGGACACGCTTGCCCGAAGGCTCAGATTCGCTCTCGACCAAGCCTCGATCGGCATCGCCCTCTACGATTCGGACGATCGCCTGAGCTTCGCCAACCGGCACTTCCTGAAATTCTATGGGCGCGGCGACGGCACCTCCGTCATTGGTCGACGTTTTGCCGACATTCTCGCCGACTCGGTCGACGCCAGTAAGCACGCCCTCAAGGGCGTTGCGGCGGAGCAGTTCATCGCGCAACGCCTGGAACGGCACCGCGATCCACAGGGACCTTTTCTGCAAAAGCTGGGCGACGGCCGGGTCGTTGAAATTCGCGAGTATCGGCTCGCCGACGGATCGACGGCCGGCACTTGGTACGACGTCACCGACATCAAGCGGCATCAGGATGCCTTTGCGCTGGCGATCAGCGGGCGTGCTGAAGGCGGCGATTTCATGGTCGTCGCCGTGCAGGCGCTGGCGCTCGGCCTCGGCTATCGCTGGACGCATATCGGGCGACTGTCGCCGGGCGGCGATCGCATTGAATCGGTGGTTGCCTGGGATACCAACCGCATCGCCGGCAACTTCAGCTACGCCATAGCAGGCACGCCGTGCGGCGACGCGGTCACGACGGGCTACTGCTTCGTGCCGGACGATGTCATGTCCCGTTATCCGGCCGACAAGGTGCTGGCGCAGTACAATGCGCGCAGCTATTGCGGCATGCTGTTGCGCAATCGCGCCGGCCAGACGATCGGACACATCGCCGCGCTCAATGACCGGCCCGATGCCGCCACTGCCGATCACCGCGGCTTCCTGTCCGTCATGGCCGACTGGATCGCCACTGAATTCGATCGCAGGGCGACCGAGGTGGCGTTGCGCAGCAGCGAGCAGCGCGTGCGCGACTTTGCCGAAGCGGCGTCGGAGTGGTTCTACGAGATGGGACCGGACCTCCGCTTCACGTACATATCGCCGCGCATGCTCGATGCGACCGGCATCGATCCGGCCAAGCTGATCGGCCTCCATCGCCTCGACGTGGTCGGGGATTGCAGCGAAGCCAGCCTGAAGGCGCACATCGACGACCTCACACGGCACCGCCCGTTCCGCGGCTTTCAGTACCTGAGCAAGCCCAGCTTCGGACCGGCGCGCTACCTGAGCATCAGCGGCAAGCCCTTGTTCGACGCGAACGGCAATTTCCTCGGCTATCGCGGTACGGGCCGCGACGTCACGCGCGAGCGCCAGGCGCTGGCCGACGCTGCGCGCAAGTCTGCATTGCTCGACACGGCTGTCGCCAACATGGCCGAAGGCATCCTGATCATCGATCAGCAGGGGCAGCTGATACTGGCGAACGAACGCGCGCGCGATGCTCGATCTGCCGGCCGAGCTGGTGACCCCCGGCCAGCACAGCCACACCATCATGCGCTACCTCGCCAGGCGCGGCGACTACGGCCCTCATGATGGCAGCGACACTGCCATCGATCGCCTCGTCGAGCTGCGCGATGCCAACATGATGGGCGCCGACACTCAAGCCTTTGAACGGCCGACGCCGCATGGACGAATGCTCGAAGCGCGCGGACGTCGCACGCCATCAGGCGAGCTGGTCATCACCTATGTCGACATCACGCACTTGAAGAGCGCCGAGACGGCGATCCTGCGCGCCAAGGAAGCGGCCGAGTTTGCCAACCGATCGAAGACAGAATTTCTCGCCACCGTCAGCCACGAGCTGCGCACGCCGTTGAACGCCATCATCGGCTTCTCGGAGATCATCCGCGATCAGGTGTTCGGGCCGGCTGCCTTGGATCGCTATCGCGGCTATGCCGGCGACATTCACGACAGCGGCGTTCACCTACTCAATATCATCAACGACATCCTCGACCTGGCCAAGGTCGAGGCCGGCGCCGTCGAGCTCCACATCGAGCCGGTCCACATGAACGAGGTCATCGAGCAGGCAGCGCGCCTGGTCCGCCAACGCGCGGAGGCGACCGCGCTCGAGCTGATCTTCGACGTGCCGGCCAGCCTGCCGACCGTTGAGGGCGACCCGCGCCGGTTGATCCAGGTCTTCCTCAATCTGCTGTCCAATGCGGTGAAGTTCACGCCGCGCGGCGGCCACATCAACGTCTCGGCGCGTGTCCAGTCATCCGACATGATCGTCGAATTCACCGATACCGGCATCGGCATGACCGAGGCCGAGATCAAGATCGCGCTCGAACCCTTCCGCCAGGTCGAAAGCCATCTGAGCCGCAGCTTCGAGGGCACCGGTCTCGGCCTGCCGCTGGCCAAATCGCTGGTCGAGCTTCACGGCGGCAGCCTGGCGATCGACAGCACGCCCGGGCGCGGAACCCGCGCCACCGTTCGTCTGCCCGTGCGGCGCCCGGCCCGGCGCTCCAACGTCCATCACGCCTGAAGGAGACCGCCTTGAGCCGCGAACTCGCAATGATGTCGGCATCGGACATGATCAGGCGCTTCCGCGTGCGCACCCTGTCGCCCGTGGACGCAACCAAGGCCGCGCTGGCGCGGATCGCCAAGCTCGACAAGCGCTACAACGCCTTCTGCCTGGTCGACGACGCGGGCGCACTCGCCGCGGCGCGCGCCTCGGAGCGGCGCTGGACGAAGGGCCGTCCCCTGGGCCTCGTCGACGGCGTGCCGACCACGATCAAGGACCTAGTGCTCAGCCGCGGCTGGCCGACCCTGCGCGGATCGCGCACCGTGGCGCGGGATCAGTCATGGGATGTCGATGCCCCGGCCGTGGCGCGGCTGCGCGAGCATGGCGCCGTATTCCTCGGCAAGACCACGACACCCGAGTTCGGTTGGAAGGGTGTGACGGACAGCCCGCTGACCGGCATCACGCGCAACCCGTGGAACCCATCGAAGACGCCGGGTGGGTCGAGCGGTGGCGCGGCGGTCGCGGCGGCGACCGGCATGGGCGCACTGCACATTGGCACCGATGGCGGCGGCTCGGTCCGCATTCCCGCGTCCTTCACGGGCGTGTTCGGCCTGAAACCGAGCTATGGTCGCGTGCCGGTGGCGCCGGCGGCGATCTTTCTCATGCTGTCGCATGTCGGCCCGATGACGCGCACCGTGGAGGACGCGGCCCTCATGCTGACCGTGATGGCCGAGCCGGATGCGCGCGACTGGTACGCGCTGCCTTACGACGGTCGCGACTGGCGCGTCGGACTCAACGATGGCGTCGCCGGATTGCGCATCGCCTTCAGCCCGCGCCTCGGCCGTGCACGCGTCGATCCGGAGGTTGCGCGGATCGTCGCGCGCGCCGTCGCATCGCTCGCTGATCTGGGCGCCATTGTCGAATCAGAAGATCCCGACATCGAGGATGCCGAAGCGGCTTTCCGCACCTTCTGGACAATCGGTGCCGCGTCGCTTCTGCGCACCGTCGCCAGCCCAAAGCGCAAGCTGCTCGACCCCGGTTTTCGCGCCATCGCCGAGGGCGGCGCCAATCGGACGGCGCAGGACATGGTGCAGGCGATCCGCCAGCGCGAGGCGCTTGGCGAGCGCATGAACGCCTTTCATCGGCGGTATGACCTGCTGGTGACACCAACCATGCCGATCCCGGCCTTCGCGGCAGGCCATGAGGTGCCGCCCGGCGGGCGCCTCGACCGCTGGGTCGCGTGGACGCCATTTTCCTATCCCTTCAACCTGACGGGGCAGCCGGCGGCCAGCATTCCCTGTGGTCGGACCCGCGACGGCCTTCCGGTCGGCCTGCAATTCGTCGGGCCCCGGCATCGCGACGACCTTGTCCTGCGCGCCGCCCGGGCCTTCGAGTCGACTCATCCCATCGCCTTGCCAGGCCGTGCCTGATTCGAAAAATTATTTATTATCAGCGGCTTACATTATGTCGTTTGAGTCATCTTGATTCTGTAGGAGAATCAAGAGCTTGCAGACGTACCTTCGAGTCTGCACCGGCGGAGAACGCCGCATGGGGTAAAGCGTCGAACAATCCTGAGGACCGCCGCCGGCGCCGCCGTTTCCGCGGCAACGTCCGTGCTGGCGTTGTCCCGCCCGGCGTGGTCCGGCCGGGCCGACGGCAACGTCGTCATCGCCGGCACCAAATCGGTGACCGGCGAGCACGCGGTCATCGGCCAATATGGCGAACTGGGCTCGTCGCTCGCGTTGCGTACGGCCGGCCTGATCGCCGGCCGCGCCGTCGATTACTGGCTGATCGACACCGGCGGGCCGACGGCTCAAGTGCTCGACAAGATCCGCGACGCGATCGAACGATCATCGGTGCGCTTCTTCATCGGCGCAGCTTCGCCGGAAACCGGCCCGCTGATCGCCGATCAGGTGACCCAGGCGGGTTGCGTCTACGCGTGCGGCCTCGGAGTCGATGAATTGACCGGCACGCCCTGCCATCGGTCGGTGTTTCGCTGGTCGACCGCCCCGCAGGTCGCGGTGGTTCAGACGATCGACCCCCTCCTTGCCTTGATACCGGATGCGGAGCGCTGGTTCGTCATTGCGCCGGCGACGCCGCTCGGCCGCGCTTTGATGACGCCCACTCTGGAGCGCGTCGAGGCTCTCGGCGTCGACCACGTCGGCACCGCGCGAATCGCCGCGCAGGATCGCGAATTCTCAGGCTTGTTCCAGCGCGTGCTGGCCGCACGTCCCGACGTGACGGTGGTGCTCGCGTCCGGCGGGCAGAGTTCGGCGCTGATCCGCCACGCCGTCAACATCGGCGCGCATCGCAGCACGCGGTTGCTGGTCGTCTGGTCGGGCGGACTGCACCAGCTCCAGTCGCTTGGTCCCGATGCGATCGACGGCATCTACTTCGGCAGTCAATATTGGCACGAGGTCGACACGCCGATGAACCGCTTCCTGGTCGCGCATACGCGGGCCCGCTACGGCATCAATCCAAATGCGCCGCTTGCTGCGGAATTCATCGGGACGAAGCTGCTGATCGATGCGATCGCGCACACCGGCAGCACCGAACCCGAGCCGATCATCGCGCAGCTCGAGGGCCTCCACTACGACGGCCCGACCGGGCCGGAAACCATCCGCGTATCGGACCACCAGTCGATCAAGGCCTACTATCTCCTGCGCGGCAAGAGTCGCGCGCGCATGCACGACGCCGACAACCTGGCCGACGTCGTCAACGCCGCGCGCCCCGACATTCTCGAGGCGGCCCCATCATGCCGCACGGCCTGACGGCCGCATCCTCCGCCCACGCCTGGCTGCTGCGCCTGTCGGGCGAGGCGCGCCCGATCCGCGGGCCGGCACAATCTGCGCCGTACAAGGCGCCAATGCTCCACGCCGAGCGATCGACGATATGGCTAGCGCTTTTGGAGCAGGAGATCTGCAAGCTCGAGGCCGAACTAGACAGGCACCCGTGCCGCTCTTAGAGCCGCATTGCGCGCGCGTGCGCGCAGTCGAGTCAATCCAGCACGGCAAATCGCGGCGCGAGTTCCGGAAACTCGAGCATCCGCCACGGTCGGCTCAGCGGCGGCGGCCATACGATTTGGTTGGGCGGCCGCGACGCCGGTTCCGGGCCCGGCTCGCGCCAATCTCGGATCTCCGAATTGCCATCGGAGACCAGCGACACCGCCGCAATCATCTCGTCGAGATTGTTTCTCACCAACCGATAGCCCTTTTGCTCGAGCAGGTACTTCATCGAACTCGTTGAATACATGCCTTGCCGGATTGCGCGCGCCTGCGTCACCCGTTTGCCGCCCGGCGTCACAAGGTGTTGCGTGAGCAGGCTATCCGCCCTTCTCCACACGCCCGACATGCTGACCGCGTTTGTCACGAGGGTCGGGACGTGCAGGGCTGGTCCAAGCGCCGACGGCCCGCTGGGGCCGGCAACCAGGAACCTTGATCTGCTGACAGCGAAGGCCTGCATCATCGTCGACTCAGCAGACAGATCTACGAAGCCGTCAATCTCAGGGAATGGCATCATTCCCCGATGCCCTATTCTGACAACCTGTCCCCCCAGCCGCGCTACGATCGCTTCCGCCAAGTTCCGGTATGTCTCCGGCTCGATGTCCCGGACCGGTGTGGAAAGCCAATGCTCCCAAGTGGGTTCTCGATAGTGGAGCGTGCAAAACCAGCGATCTGGCCTGACCCCCATGGCCGCGAGGCGGTCGGCCAATTGCGCCACCTGAGCAGTCGGAATCGCCAACCGCGCCGAATCCTCGAATGCCGTCAAACGAACGTCGATGGCCATTGATGGATGAAGGACAAGGTCGAACCACGAATCGTCCCAAGCGCCACGCGGATTGGGCCTTCCCGCCGCGGCTTCGGATTCAGCGAACCCGTCGTCATCGCAGCAAATGGCGTCATCGATGTGGGGGTTGATCGAGACGATATCGCGCTTGTAGGCCCGACCGGATCGCCACTCCAGCGTCAGATGCGACTTCGAGAACTGTTGCTTGATCGTGGCCGCAAAGACCGTTCCGACGATGAAATGGCCGAATGGATGGGCCCCAATACGCGCAAGAATGCGGAACGGCCTGCCGAACTCTCTGCCGCCTCGATAGTCGACATATTGCGCGGTTGCCCGGACGTCTTCTAGAAACACGGGGTGGCCGTCGCCCGAGGACTGCACGCCGCCTATATCGAGATCCGCGAGAGCCATCTGCGCATCCAACAATTCCGGCATGAAGCGCAGCGACCATTGCAGGACCGCGATCGCTTCCCCATTTCTCCCTCGCCCGGCTAGGCACCGACCGTAGCCAAGCAGCGCATATGGCAGATGGTGAGCACTCAGTCCGCCGACGATCGCAAATCTTAGTCTGCGCTCTGCGCCTTCCCGATCGCCCGTCGACGCCCGGCACATGCCGAGAAGATAGTGTCCGATGAAATTGAACGGCTCGATGTCGACAAGCCGCCGTAACAGCCGTTCCGCTTCGTCCCATTGCCCGCGCGTGACGAGGATCTGGCCCAAACTCCGTAGCGATGCCACCGACGAGCTCTTCAGACTAAGGCACCGCCGAAACATTTCCTCGCCCCGCTCGGGCAGATTCATGTGGGCGAAACACTGTCCGTACATCTCCCACGCCATGGGTTGATCGGGCGCCATGCAAAGCGTGCGCAGGAATCCCCACCTGGCATTCGAAAATTTCGCCTGGCGCAGCTGCGCCAATGCAAGAACGAGAGCAACGTCCTTCCAATCGGAGCGCTCAAGCAACAGACGCGTCAAAATTTCTTCGGATTTCGCGTAGTTACCGCGGTGAAAATGCTGTGCGCCGTCCACAAATGCATTCCAGTCGGTCATGAACTCTCCGCGATTTCAGTTTGGCGCCGAAGTTGCTACGGCTGCGCAATCAGCCTTCGGCAGGCCAAAATGGTGAAAGCCGAAAGGTGTCGGCGGCGACACCGCATATCCACGGTGCGCACGGCCAAGCTAGCCGCGCGGCGGTTCAGCCCCCATGCGATCAACGATCATGCGGTAGGCCTGCGGCTGGCGGTGCAGGCCGAAATTGAACGTCGTCGCCTTGTATGACTTTGCCTCGTCGAGATCGCAGCGCGCGACGATCAGCTCATCGTCGAGTGTGCGCGCCTGCGTGACGATCTCCCCGGTCGGCGCAATGATGCAGCTCTCCCCGATCAGGTCGCAGCCCTCCTCACGGCCGGCCTTGGCGACCCCGACGACCCAGGTCGCGTTCTGGTAGGCGCCAGACTGCATGACGAGGTGGTTGTGGAAGTTTGCCAGCCGGTCGTGGCTGGGTGCCGGCGGATTGTGATAGGGCGTGTTGTAGCCGATCAGCACGAGCTCGACGTCCTGCAAGCCCATCACGCGGTAGGTCTCGGGCCAGCGCCGGTCGTTGCAGATGCACATCCCGACGTGGCCGCCGAAAGCGCGCCAGACGCGGAAACCCAGATTGCCAACCTCGAAGTAGCGCTTCTCCAGGTGCTGGAAGGCGCGCCACGGCTCGTGCTCGGCATGGCCGGGCAGATGGATCTTGCGATACTTGCCGACGATCGCGCCGGACTTGTCGACCAGCACCGTCGTGTTGTAGCGATGGGTCTTGCCATCCGCTTGTTCGAGCTCGGCATATCCGAGATAGAAGCCGAGCCCCAGCCGGCGCGCCGCGTCGAACAGCGGCCGGGTCGCCGGGCTCGGCATCTCGCGCTCGAAGAACTGGTCGATCTCGTCCTGATCGGTCATGAACCAGCGCGGGAAGAAGGTGGTGAGCGTGAGCTCGGGAAAGACGACGAGATCACAGCCCCGCTTGGCCGCCTGCTCCATTAGCGCGACCAGCCGGGCCACGACCGCTTGCCGGCTGTCGTTGCGCGCAATGGGCCCGACTTGGGCCGCTCCGATGGTGACCATCCTCGACATCGCGCCCTACCTCCGCTGATATTACGTCATCACGCTGGCACGGCTCCGCCCTCGCAATCAAGCAGGTCCGCGGCTCGAATCGCCAACCCCGAACGTGCGTGTTCTCTTCCGAGACGAGCGATGCTGCGGCAAGCATTTCCAGGCTGCTGTTCTTGATCATCCTGTAGCCGCAATGTTCGATGAGATACTTCTGCGCATTCATCGCGTACATACCCTGCCTCATGCCACGGTTCAGGGACACGCGCCTGCCGTCGGGAGTGACCAGGTGCTGCATCAACAGATTGTCGGATGCCCGCCAGACACCCGACATGCTCATGGCATTGGCGACGATCGTCGGGACGTGCATGGCCGAACCCAGCGCCGTCGGTCCGCTTGGCGTGGCGATCATGAATCTCGATCTGCTCACCGCGAAAGCCTGGACGATGGTGGATTCCGACGACAGATCGACGAATCCCTGCATCCGTCCGAAGGACGTCATGCCCGGGTGGCCCAGCCTGACCGCCTGTCCGCCGAGCCGACCGATGATCGCTTCGGCCAGCTCTCGAAACGTCTCGGGATTCATGTCGCGCCCGTCGCTCGGAATCCAGTGCCCCCACGTGTTTTCGCGAAAAATGCATGGTGCAAAACCAGCGATCGGGTTTCGCGCCCAGATCGGCGAGTCGCGCGCTGAGTTTCGCGTTCAGCCCATCAGGGATCATCAGGCGAGCCGCGTGATCGTACGAGGTCAGCCGAATGTCGCGAATCATCGCTGGATGAACAATGAAGTCGAACCGGTCGTCACGCCGGCCCGGTCCGTCCACCCGCGCTTCGCCCTTCGTCCCCGATACGCCGTCTATCGACTTGTCGGAGACGACAAGTTCGTCGATGTAGGGGTTGATCGTGTTGATATCGTGCTTGAACGGCCTGTCCAACTCGCACTCGAGCGTCAGGTGAGCTTTGGAAAACTGCTTCTTGATCGTTGCCGCAAGGACGTGGCCGACAATGAAATGTCCAAAGGGCTTGGCACTGATGCGCGCATAGACGCGGAACCGCTGCGCAAACGTCCGTCCGCCTCTGTAGTCGGTGAATTCGGCTGCCGCCTCGACCTGATTGGGGTAAACCGGATCGGCAACGCCTGCACCGTCCCCCGAACCAGAGTCGATCGCCGCCAGCGCCGTCTGCGCCTCCCAAATGTCCGGGTCGAACCTCAGCGACCATTGCAGCGCCGCAACCGCCGCCGGCAGCCGATCGCTCACAATCATGGCGCGGCCATAGCCCAGCAGCGCGAACGGAACCAGACGAGAATCGAGTCCGCCGGCGAGCGCGCGGAGGAAATGCGACCCCGCATTGGCCCAATCTTTTCGCGCCACCAGGCACAGGCCCAAACTGTAGTGGCCGTCGAAGTCGAAGGGCCTCGGCTCGAGAAGGCGACGGGCGAGCGCTTCGGCTTCGTCCCAGCGTTCGTGCGCCACGAGAATGTGCGTGAGCTGGCGCAGCGACCATGACGAGTTTCGGCTGAGCGCGAGACAACAGCGGACTGCCAATTCGGCTTGATCCGCCTCGCCGGACTTGACGAGACATTCACCGTAAACACGCCAGCACAACTCCTGCGTCGGATCCATGCAAAGCGCGCGACGGAGCTGCGGGATGGCGTCCACCGCCTTTCCCTGGTTGGTCATGGCGAGAGCAAGCAGCAGATGCGCAGCCTTTTCTTCAGGCCGCGCGTCGACCAGCCGCCGAAGCAATGCTTCGGCTCCGGCGTGCTCGCCGCGCATTCCCAGCTGCGCCGCCTGCACCAGCACTTCGCCTGGAGTTGGCATTCCATGTCCATCCGTCGCCCGCGGCCGCCGGACGGTGGCTCGCGCTCATGCATCTCGAGCTTTTCCGACACCGCCGCCGCGGCGCCGCGCCGACCGATCGGCTCGCGGCAGATATCAACTCTCGATACGCGGCGATTCTGCATTCGCAGGCCGGGCATGTAAATCACGTCGGCCGGACCGCCTCGGCATCGCTGCCGCCAAGCTCGGCGCGGACACCGGGCGCCCGTCGAACTGATGGACATTCCACATCGGTTGCGTCCGTCCTATCCTGCCTGCTTCAGCGAGCACCATTCCCGCCGAAGGAGAATCAGCTCTCATGACCGAACTCTGCGATATCGGCGCCGTCGAGCTGCGCCGGTTGATCGGCGCGCGCAAGATCTCGCCGGTCGAACTCCTGGAATCCTGCCTCAGGCGGATCGAGCGGGTGAATCCGGCAGTCAATGCGTTGACCGCCATGGCAGTGGATCGCGCGCGCAAGGAAGCGCGGGCGGCCGAGGACAAGGTGAAATCCGGCGCGCCGCTCGGGCCGCTGCACGGCCTGCCGCTCGGCGTGAAGGACCTCAACGAGACCGAAGGGCTGCGCACCACCTGGGGCTCGCCGCTCTTTGCCGACTATGTGCCGGCCAAGGACGAACGCATGGTCGCGGCCTGCCGCGCGGCCGGCGCCATCGTCGTCGCCAAGACCAACACTCCGGAATTCGGCGCGGGCGCCAACACCAACAATCCGGTCTACGGGCCGACCGGCAACCCCTTCGACCCCAAGCGCATCTGCGGCGGCTCGTCGGGCGGCTCGGCTGTCGCGCTCGCGACCTCGATGCTGCCGATCTGCACGGGCTCGGACACCGGCGGCAGCCTGCGCATTCCCGCGGCTTTCTGCGGCGTGGTCGGCTTCCGCACCTCGCCCGGCCTGGTCGCGACCGAACGGCGGCCGCTCGGCTGGACACCGCTTTCGGTCCAGGGGCCGATGGGCCGCGACGTCGCCGACGCGGCACTTCTGCTCCAGGCGCAGGTGTCCGACGACAGCCGCGACCCCTTCGCCGGCCCGGTCAATCCGGCCGACTTCGCGACGCTCCGGCCGGTCGATCTGTCGTCGTTGCGGGTCGCTTACACCGTCGACTTCGGCTTCGCACCGATCGACGATCGCATCCGCGCGACATTCCTCGAGCGCATCGGTCTGATCAAGTCGGCGTTCAGGACCTGCGAGCAGCGCGATCCCGAAATGAAAAATTCGGACGAGGTGTTCGAGGCGATGCGCGCGCTCAACTTCCTCGCCGGTCAACGGGAGCGCTACGAAAAGCACCGGGACAAGCTCGGCCCCAACATCATCGCCAACTACGAGCAGGGCCTGAAAATGTCGGCGGCCGACATCGCCTGGGCGCATGCCGAGCAGACCAAGATCTTCCGCGCGCTCCAGGCCTTCTTCCAGGACTACGACGTCCTGCTCTCGCCGACCGTTTCCGTGCCGCCTTTCCCGGTCGAGCAACGCTATGTCGCGGAGATGAATGGCAAGAAGCTGAGGACATATTTCCACTGGCTGGCGCCGACTTACGCGCTGACCAACACGGGCCATCCCTGCATCTCGATCCCCTGTGGGCTGGAGCCGACGGGCACGCCCTTCGGCCTGCAGCTCTGCGGCCCGCACAAGGGCGATCGGTACGTGCTGGACGTGGCGCACGCGCTGGAGCAGCACATGGCGCGCGACAAGCGCACCGCGCGCCCCGTGCCCGATCTCGACAAGCTTGCGGCTTCCGGAAAGATGGTCGGGGCGATCGTGCGTTGACCGATCGAGTCCGGAATGAACGGCAGTGGGGCGCGCTGACTAATGCTTCGTAACGCGAAAGATCACCATCAGCGCTCCCTTTTCCGTCTTCACGACCGGCTCGTGGCGGAACACGATGTCCGGCGTTATGCCGGAGAAAAGTTCGACGATCTCGTCAACCGTCTGGAACGGAACGGCGCCCTCCCTGACGATCTGGGCGTGCTCCGGGTCGCTGCTTGGCACACGCGTCAAGCCGATCGCGACCAATCCGTTGTGCCGGCATACGCGCGCCACCTCATGCGCCGCGCGACGTGGCTGTTTGCTGTAGGGCAGCGTCCAGCTGGAGATGACGACATCGAAGCTGTTGTCGTCGAACGGCAGTGCGTGCATGTCGGCGATGTCGACGAGCGGCGAATTGCTGATCAGATCGACCGCTTTGACCCGGTCGGGTCGGAAGCGCAGAGCATACAGCAGATAAAGTTCCATCTCGTTGCGCGGCCCGATCGACAGCACGTGGAGGCCCGGCGCATTGAGCCAAACAAAGTCGATTGCGTAGAGCGGAAAGACAAGTCGTCGAAAGTTTCCTTCGACGAATCCGTCCATTTGTTTCGAGTTCCAGTCGAGCGTGTACGAGATCGACGTATCCAGCAAAGCGTCGATCATCGCTTGGTGCCCGAAATACGCGGCGCGGCGCTTCGCTATGAGCAAACGCCACTCAGGGTGCAGGAAAAGCAAGTGGCGGTTCTTTTTCAGTTCCGCGAAAATGCCATTCCAGTCGGCATCTGACAGCGGAAGCTTGTAGAGATCCTTGTCGGGCACGGCGGGATCCGATCGCAAGAAGACACGGGCGTGTCGATTCTGGTTCAGGCTAGTTCATCGACCGGCCAACTGGAAGGGCGGCTCCGGAGTTCGTTCAAGCCATCCAATGAGGAAGAATTGATGACCGCCCGAGTCCTCATCTCGCAGATCATGCACGAGACCAACACCTTCAGCCGGCTCAAGACCGACCTCGATTCGTACCGGCGGCGCTACCTGCTGGAGGGCAATGCGATCGCGTCCTTCTTCCGGGGCACGCGCACCGAGATAGGTGCATTGCTCGAAGCCGGCGAGCGCTTCGGCTGGACGCTCGTCCCGGCGATCGCCGCCAACGCCACGCCCTCGGGCACGGTGACGGCCGAATGCTGGGACAAGCTGTCCGGCGCGGTGCTGACGGCTGCGCGCGATCTGGGCCCATTCGACGGCGTGGTGCTGGCGCTCCACGGCGCCATGGTGACGGAGACAGCCGATGACGCCGAGGGCGACCTGCTCGAGCGCCTGCGCCGCATCATCGGGCCCCGTGTGCCGGTCGCGATCACGCTCGATCTGCACGCCAACGTGACCGACAAGATGGCGGCCAACGCGAATGCCATCATCGCCTATCGCACCTATCCGCACATCGACCAGCACGAACGCGCGACGCAGGCGGCTGAACTGGTGCGCGGCGCGATCGCGGGCGAGATCAAGCCGCGCTGCGTCGCCGCGCGGCGCCCGCTTCTGAAGGGAGCCAATGGCGGCATCACGCAGGACGGTCCAATGGTCGACCTGCTCGCGCGCGCCGATCGCTACGAAAACTCAGGCGAGGCGCTCGCCGTCAGCATCCATGCCGGCTTCACCTGGTCCGACATTGCCGACACTGGACCATCGGTCGCGGTCACGACCGATGGCGCCAATCCGCGTGGCCGCGCCATCGCCGAGGAGCTGATGGACCGCATCTGGACGACGCGCGACGAACGCACCGTCCGCCTCCTGTCGCTCGACGAGGCGATGGCCATCGCGCGGCGGCCAGACGCGTCGGGCAAGCCGCTGGTCATCGCCGACACGACCGACAATCCGGGCGGCGGCGGCTACGGCGACACGACGAATCTGCTGCGCGCCATGCTCGACGCCGGCTTGCGCAATGCCTGTTTCGCGCCGATCTGCGACGGCGAAGCGGTCGAGGCCGGCCGGCGCGCCGGCGTCGGCAATCGCGCGAGGATCAAACTCGGCGGCAAGATCGACCCGGCCTTCGGCGCGCCGATCGAGGCCGAAGGCGAGGTGATAAGGCTCACGGATGGCAAGTTCGTTCATGACGGCCCCATGCACAAGGGCACGGTCATGAACATGGGCCCGAGCATGCTCTATCGGCTCGGCGGCATTGACGTGGTCGTTTCCACCAACCGCCTGCAGGTGACGGACCACCAGGTCTTCCTTTCCCAGGGCGTCGACCCGCGCGCCAAGGCCGTCATCGGCCTCAAGTCATCGCATCACTTTAGGGCCGCATATCAATCACTTGCGCGCGAAGTCGTGGTCGTGGATTCGGGCTCGCTGTGCTCGCCGGACCTGACCCGATTTACGTTCCGGAAGCTGCGCCGGCCGATCTGGCCGCTTGACCCCATTGGATAGCTTGATTTGAAGCTCGCGCCGTCCTTTCATATATAGCCAAAAGGCTTATGACCGCTGCGCGCGAGGGCACGCGCCGCGTTCAAACGGACATTGAAGGAGCTGGGGGATGACGCCACAGGAACGTGAGCTGCTCGACGGGCTGTTCGCCCGATTGAAGCAGAATGAACCGGCGGAGAAAGACGCCGAAGCCGCTGCGCTCATTCGCGATTCAATCGCCCGCCAGCCCAGCGCCGCCTACACCCTCGTGCAGGCCGTGATGGTGCAGGAGCATGCGCTCAGCCAGGCCGCTCAGCGCATCGAGACGCTGGAAAAGGAACTCGCCGCCGCACGGGTCGCGCAGCCTGCTGCGCCGGCGCAACCAAGCTTTCTCGGCGCCAAGGCGACCGGACCATGGGGCAGGCCGGCTGCGCCGCAGCAACCGATGCGCGCGACCATGGTGCCGCCGCCGCAAGCTCAATCTCCCTATCAGATGCCGCTCGCGGGACAGAACCAAGGTCAGGGCGGAACTTTCCTGCGCACGGCGCTCGGTGCAGCCGCAGGCTTCGTCGGCGGCGCCATGCTGATGAAGGGGTTGGAGGGCATGTTCGGCAACCAGGCCCAGGCTGCCGAGCGCGGTGCTGTGCCACTGCCCGAAAATCGGCCCGAGCCCGAGGCATGGAATCCCGTCCAGGAGCACGCCGACTACGCGCCGGCCGATATCGGCACCGACGACAACTTCTGACGCGATCCGTCCGCGCAACCGCCAAGCGCCCGACCGGCTGGTCGGGCGTTTGCTTTTTCAGCCGCCGATGTGCAGGTGCATGAGCAGCAGACCGGCGACGATCAGCGCTGCGGCCGAGATGCGCCACAGCCCGAAGCTCTCGCGCAGGAACACCAGCCCGATGATCGCGGCGAACAGGACCGAGGTCTCGCGCAGTGCCGCGACATGAGCGACCGGCCCCTGCCCCATGGCCCAGATCGAGATACCGTAACCCGTCGCCGCGATCGCGCCGCCGGCACAGCCGCGCCACCATTGCGTCCTGAGATAGGCGGCGAGCACCGGCCACGGCCGGCGCACCAGCGCGACGATCATGACGCCCGGTCCCTCCAGCGCGTTGAGCCAGGCGATATAACCGAGTGCATTGCCTGAGGCGCGCACGCCCAGCCCATCGAGTATGGTGTAGCTCGCGATCGTCACACCGGTCATCAGCGCGAAGGCCGTGGCGCGCAGATCAGCGCCGCGCGGCAAGCCGCGCGCGAAGGCGAGGCTGGTCACACCGATCGACACGGCGAGCACGCCCGCGAGCTCGGCCGAACTGAGATGCTCGCCGATCAACGAGCCCGAGAACAGCGCGACCAGCAACGGACCGAGGCCGCGCGCGATCGGATAGACATGGCTCAGATCGCCATGGGCATAGGCCCTGAGCAGCAGGAAGTAGTAGACGTAGTGGATGACGGTCGAGCCGATCAGGTAGGGCCAGGATTCGTCGGCGATCGACCCCGCCGCCAGCAGCAGCAGCGCGCCGCCGATCATTCCGGTGGCCTGCACCAGGGCAAAGCTGATCAGCCGGTCGCTGTCCGACTTGACCACCGCGTTCCACGTCGCGTGCATGAGCGCGGCGAGCAACACGACGCCGACGATCGTCGCCTCCAACTTCACGCGATACCCCGCAGGACTTGATAGCGTCTCGGCCGCACGTCAGCGCGCGAGCGCCTCTTCGATCCGGATACCCTCGTTCCACTTGGCCATGCGCTCGGATCGGCTGAACGAGCCGACCTTGAGCTGGCCGGCGTTCCAGCCGACGGCGAGGTGCACGATGGTCGTATCCTCGCTCTCGCCTGATCGTGCCGAGATGATGGTGTGCCAGCCGGCCGCGCGCGCGGCATCGAATGCCGCCCGCGTCTCGGTCAAAGTGCCCGCCTGGTTGGGCTTGATCAGCGCCGCGTTGCACGCGCCGATGGACACGGCGCGGTCGATGCGCCGTGCGTTCGTGACCAGCAAGTCGTCGCCGACGATCTGGATGCGGTCGCCGACCGCATTCATCAGCGCGATGAAGCCTTGACTGTCGTCCTCGGCGAACGGGTCCTCGATCGATACGATCGGGTAGTGAGTCGTCCAGGCGACCAGCAGATCGGCGAGACCGTCGCGGTCGAGTTCCCGCCCATCGAGGCCGAAACGATAGCGACCGCCCCGGCCGAACTGGGACGCGGCGATATCGAGCGCGATGCCGACCTGGTCGGGCGCTTGATAGCCGGCTCGCTCGATGGCGCGCGTCAGCATGACCAGCGCTTCCTCGTTCGAGGCGAATTCAGGCCAATAGCCGCCCTCGTCGGCTACGCCGTGCAGCCTGCCGGCCTCCGCCATCAACGCGCCGGCGGTGCGGTAGACATCCGCCGTCCAGTTCAGGGCTTCGACGAAGCTCGAGGCTCCCGGCGTCGTTATCATGAAATCCTGGACGTCGACGCGCTTGCCGGCATGAGCGCCGCCGCCGAAGATCTGGATCATCGGCCGCGGCATCTGAGCCTTGCCGCCGTTCGAGAGCCAGCGCCACAGCGGTTGACGCACGGCCTGAGCCCCGGCATGGGCGGCCGCCATGGACACGGCGATCATCGCGTTGCCGCCCAGGCGACCCTTGTTGGCCGTGCCGTCGAGATCGATCAACGCTGCATCGACGGCACCCTGATCGAGGGCGTCGACGCCGGTCAGCGCGACATTGATGTCGTTGAGCACATGACTGACAGCCTGGCGCACGTCGAAACCGCCGAACCGGGCACCGCCGTCGCGCAGGTCGACGGCCTCGCCGGAGCCCGTCGACGCGCCAGCCGGTGCAATTGCCCGTCCGACGGCACCGCCCGCCAGATGAACCTCGGCCTCGACGGTCGGCCGGCCACGGGAATCCCACACGCGACGGCCCAGCACCTGGACGATGGCGCCGTCCCTCATTCCGCCAGCTCCTCTTCCCACGCGGCCTTGATGGAGCCGAGCTGCTCCACTGGCCGTTCGATCAAGGCCGCGGCGACGCGGCGGACCCGCGCCTTGTCGCGCTCGTCCGTAACGTACTCCACAGGCGACTTGCCGTCGACGCGGGCCAGAAAGAGACCGGGCAAAAGCGCGGCTGCCCGCGCTTCGAGACCGCTTCTCTCCTCCCAGGTCACGCCCGCCAGATAGGCCCGGGACAGCGACTCGAAGCAATCGAGATAGACGGGACAAGCCTGCGGCGTACAAAGACACTTCAGCAGAAGATGATTGAGGCAGAAGGCGAGGTCGAAGGCAGGATCGCCGTACCAGGCGCATTCCGCATCGAGAAAGACCGGCCCGTTCGGTCCGATCAGAATGTTTTTCGGGCTGACGTCGCCATGCACGAGCGCCAGCTTGGTCGACGCCGTGCGTTCGACCACGACGGCCAGCGCGCCGGACAATTCCGGATGCGCGCGGCCGGCCGCCAGCAAATAGGGCTCGAGCCGGATGTCGTGGAAGATCCGGTCGGTCGGAAAGCGAGCGGCAATGTCCGCTCGCCCGGCAGTGCCGGCGTGGATCAGCGCCAGACGCTGGCCCACCATGGCGGCGACACGCGCATCTGCCTGACCGTCGCGCAATTGCGCCTTCCATAGCGGATAGACCCGCTCCGGCAGAAACTCCATCACCAGAGCGCCGGCCATCTCGTCCTGGCCAAGCAGGCGCGGGACGACGCCGGGCAGAAGTGCGCCCGCCACCTCCATGTAGGCCGCCTCGTAGCGGTTGCGCTCGACCGGCGCGAACCAGTCCTGGCGCACGCGCAGCTTGGCGAGTGCCCGCTTCACGCATAGCGCGCGACCCGGCAGATCGACACGCCAGATGTCGGAGGAGACACCGCCCGTGAGCCGCTCGAAGCGCGCGATCGTGTCCGGCTCGGCAAGGCCGAGGCGCATCAGGATCGTCAGGATCTGCCTGGGCTCGGCCGTTCCGTACTCGCTCATCGTCGTCTCCGGTTCGGCAGGATCGGACGCGACAGGACCAGCCAAGTCAAGCCGGCGCAGTCACGCACGGGCCCCAGCTTTCTACTTGGCGCCACCGGGGCGCGGCATTAACCTCCGGCCGCCATGACCGAGACCTGCGATTTCCTCATCATCGGCGCCGGCATCGCCGGCGCTTCCGCCGCGCAAGAGCTGTCCAAGGCCGGCCGCGTGATCGTGCTGGAGCGCGAGAGCGCCCCCGGATACCACACGACCGGCCGCTCGGCCGCGCTGTTCACCGAGACCTATGGCAACCGCGTCATCCGCGCGGTCACCAAGGCGAGCCGTGCGTTCATGCTCAATCCGCCCGACGGCCTGACCGATCACCCGATCCTGTCGGCGCGCGGCGCACTCCTGATCGGCCGCGCCGATCAGGAGAAGCAGGTTGACGACGCCGTCGCCGAGGGCCAGCGCGTGACGCCGAGCGTGCGTCGCGTCGACGGCGCGGAGGCGCTGCGTATTGCGCCGGTTTTGCGCGAAGACTATGTCGCCTCGGCCGTCTACGAGCCCGACGCAATGGATATCGACGTGCACGCACTCCATCAGGGCTACCTCAAGCTGGCCAGGAGTCGCGGCACGCGCGTGCTGACCGATGCCGAAGTGACCGCGGTCAGGCGCGTCGGCAAGAACTGGCACGTCGACAGCCGTGCCGGGTCGTTCGAGGCGCCGGTGCTGGTCAACGCGGCAGGCGCCTGGTGCGACGTGATCGGCGCCATGGCTGGAATCCGTCCGATCGGTCTGGTGCCGAAGCGGCGCACCGCCTTCACCTTCGACCCGCCGGCCGGCTCCAACTATGGCGGCATGCCCATGGTGTGCTGCGTCGAAGAGCAGTTCTACTTCAAGCCTGACGCGGGACGCTTCCTCGGCAGCCTGGCCGACGAGACGCCGTCCGAACCGTGCGACGCCCAGCCCGAGGAGCTCGACCTCGCCATGGCGGTCGACCGGATCGAGACCGCGAGCAAATTCCAGATCCGCCGCTTCGCCAGCAAATGGGCGGGGCTGCGCAGCTTCGTCGCCGACAAGACCGTGGTCAACGGCATGGCGCCGGACGCGCCAGGCTTTCTCTGGGTGGCGGGCCAGGGCGGCTACGGCATCCAGACCTCGCCCGCGATGGGCCGGATCGCCGCGGCGATCGCCACGGGCAGCGCCATTCCGGCCGATATCCTCGGCCATGGCGTCAGCGCCGAGGATTTGTCGCCGGCCCGGCCGGGCATCCGCGACAAAGCGGCCTAGCCGGACGCCACAACTCGACAGCGCAAGGCTTTTTCCCTACATAGGACGCGCGGGGCTCGCCAGCCCGGCCATCCCTCGCCCGCTCCGGCGGCTCCACGGACCCAACCGATCATGGATCATCTCGACGCCTTGGAAAGCCAGAGCATTTACGTGCTCCGCGAGGCGTTCAACAAGTTCGACAAGCTGATGATGCTGTGGTCCTTGGGCAAGGACTCCAATGTCATGGTCTGGCTCGCGCGCAAGGCCTTCTTCGGTCATGTGCCGTTCCCGGTCGTCCATGTCGACACGGAGAAGAAGTTTCCCGAGATGTACGCCTTCCGCGAGCGCTACGCGCGGGAATGGGGCCTCAACCTGATCGTCGACTTCTGCCCGCCCATCGAGGAAATGGATCCGACCCTGCCGCCGGCTGCACGCTCGGCCGCGCGCAAGACCTACGGCCTCAAGAACCTCGTCGCCAAGCACGGCTTCACGGCGATCATCGCCGGAATCCGGCGCGACGAGGAAGGGACGCGCGCCAAGGAACGCGTGTTCAGCCCGCGCGGCGAGAACGCCGAATGGGACGTGCGCGACCAGCCGCCGGAGTTCTGGGACCAGTACAAGACCGATTTCGCACCCGGCACGCATCTGCGCATCCATCCGCTGCTGCATTGGACCGAGCTCGACGTCTGGCGCTACGTCAAGCGCGAGAGGATCCCGCTGGTCGATCTCTATTTCGCCAAGAGCGGAAAACGCTATCGGTCGCTCGGCGACCAGGACATCACGCACCCGGTCGCGAGCAACGCCGCGACGATCGACGAGATCATCGCCGAGCTCGAGACGACCAAGGTGCCCGAGCGCGCCGGCCGCGCTATGGACCACGAAGCCGAGGACAGCTTCGAGCGCCTGCGCGCCGCCGGCTATATGTGACATGGCCAACGCGGCGCAGCATCTCAAGATCACGATCGTCGGCCATGTCGACCATGGCAAGTCGACGCTGGTCGGCCGCCTGATCTACGAATCGGGCTCGCTACCCGACGGAAAATACGAAGCCATCAAGGCGATGAGCCAGCGCCGGGGCATGCCGTTCGAATGGGCGTTCCTGATGGACGCGCTGCAGGCCGAGCGCGACCAGGGCATCACCATCGACACGACCCAGATCCGCTTCCGCACGCGTCTCCGACCCTACGTCATCATCGACGCGCCCGGACACAAGGAATTCCTCAAGAACATGGTGACCGGCGCGGCGGCGAGCGATGCGGCGCTGTTGGTCGTCGACGCACGCGAAGGCGTCCAGGAGCAGTCGCGCCGCCACGGCTACCTGCTGCACCTGCTCGGCATCAGCCAGGTCGCCGTCGTGATCAACAAGATGGATCTGGTCGACTATGACCGGAAGCGCTTCGACCAGGTGGCCAGCGAGATCACGCAATACCTGTGCGACATCGGGATCACGCCGTCGGAGATCGTGCCGATCTCCGCCCACGCCGGCGACGCCATCGCGCGTCGCACGGATCGGATGCCGTGGTACCGCGGCGCGACCGTCATCGAAACTCTCGACCGGTTCCGCCTGCCGCCCGACGCCGTCGACCTGCCGCTGCGCCTGCCCGTCCAGGACGTCTACAAGTTCGACGACCGGCGCATCGTCGCCGGCCGGATCGAGAGCGGACGGCTCAAGGTCGGCGATCGGCTGCTCTTCTCACCGGTCAACAAGACAGCGCGCATCGCCTCGATCGAGGGTTGGTCGGTCCGGAGCCAGCCGACCGAGGCCGCGGCCGGGCAGTCGGTCGGCATAACCCTCGACGAGCACATCTTTGTCGAGCGCGGCCAGATCGCCAGCCACGAGGACCGGCCGCCGGTGGAAACCAATGTGTTCCGCGCGCGCCTGTTCTGGCTCGGGCACAAGCCGCTGGCCGCCGGCTCGCGCTACAAGATGAAGCTCGCCACGGCTGAGCACCAGGTCGAGGTGCAATCGGTCGACCGCGTGATCGACGTCACGGACCTCTCGTCACGGCCGAGCCAGTCGGTCGCGCGCAATGGCGTGGCCGAAATCACCATGCGAGCGCGCTCGATGCTGGCGCTCGACGAATTCCAGCGCAACCATCGCACCGGCCGCTTCGTGCTGGTCGAAGGCTACGACATCGTCGGCGGCGGCATCGTCAGCATGGAGGGCTACCCGGACCAGCGGCGCAGCCTGACCGTCAAGTCCCAGAACATTCCAAACGTCGAGTCGCAGATCACCACTGAGGCGCGCTGGCGCGCCAATGGACACAAGAGCGGCATCCTCTGGCTGACCGGCCTGTCGGGCGCAGGCAAGACCACCCTGGCGCAGGAACTCGAGCGTCAGCTGTTCCGCAAGGGCATGCACGTCTACGTGCTCGATGGCGACAACATCCGCCACGGCCTGAGCGCCGATCTCGGCTTCTCGCCCGACGACCGCGCCGAGAACATCAGGCGCGTCGGCGAGGTCGCCGCGCTGTTCGCGCGGGCGGGGGTGGTCGTCATCACTGCCTTCATCTCACCATACCGCTCCGACCGCGATCACGTGCGTTCAACCGCGCCCGAGCTGTTTCATGAGATCCACGTCAAGGCCGATCTCGCCGAGTGCGAGCGGCGCGACCCGAAAGGCCTCTATAAGAAGGCGCGGGCCGGCCAGATCCCCGATTTCACCGGCATCTCCGCGCCCTACGAGCCGCCTGTCAGTGCCGAGCTGGTGATCGACACCGGCGCCCGCGACGTCGAAGGCTGCGTCGCCGATCTGGTCGAGTATGTCGGGCGGCAATTTGCCCTGAGTTGAGCCGCAGGGCCAGCGCTGTCGGTCGCAGGCGTCCGGCGCCTGCCTAAGGACTATACCCGCCCGGGCGCGCTTTTCCGTCTCGACCACCGTTAACTGCACATTAGCGAATTTGCGTCATGGTCGGCCCGGTGTCAGCACGGCGCCACCGGATTCGAAGCGCCGCCTGCGCCGTCCCAGGGATCGGAAAGAGGAAGAATTCGCCAATCCCGCCAGCCATATAGCAACCGGAGTTAGATCCCATGAGACAGGTGTTCGACTGGATTGGCCGGGTTTTGATTGTCTCCGGCATCGCCATCGCGGTGGCTCAGCTCGCCGAGGCGCGCGCCCAACCGGCACCGCTGCAATTCGGCGTGCTCCCCAACCTCAGCGCGCGCGTCATTGTCGAGAGCTACCAGCCCTTCCGCACCTACTTGGAGCGCCGGCTCGGCCGAGCGGTCGAGATCGTCACGGCGCCAAGCTTCAAGGCCTACCACGCGAACCTGATGGCCGGGAAATACGACCTCGCCGTCACCGCGGCAAATCTCGGCCGCCTCGCCGAAATCGACGCGGGGCATCACGTCTTCGCCATCTACGAGCCGCCGATTCCCGGGATAGTCGCCGTACTCCGCGCCAAGCAGATCAAGAGCCCCGCCGAGCTGCGCGGCAAGGTTCTGGCGCTGGCCAACCCACAATCGCTCGTGGCGATGAAGGGAATGGAATGGTTCGCCGCCCAGGGCCTGCATGCGGGCACCGATTTCACAACCCTGCACGCGCGCAATGATGACAGCCTGGCCCAGGTGCTTGGCAGCGGCGAGGCTCCCATGGCCATGATGAGCCTCGGAGAGTTCCGGGCGATACGCGAGGAGCTACGCAAGGATCTCGAGATACTGGTCGAGTTCGTGCGGGTCCCCGGTTTCCTGGCGCTCACCGGCAACCACATCGAGAAGAGCCTCGCGGCGTCGATCCGCGATGCGGTCATCGAGTTGGCGCGGCACCCGGAGGGCGAAGAATTCTTCCGCCGATCGGGATTCAAGGCGATCCGCGCGGTCGAACAAACCGAGCTTGCTACGCTGGACAGCGTCCTGGCCGAGACTCGGAGGCTGATGAGCCAGCCCTGAGGGCGACCGACCCACGCGACCCGATCCTGCCATGAGTTTTCGCGCCAAGCTGCTTCTGGCGGGAATGCTTGCGTTGGTCATCACTGCCGCTTCGGTCACGCTGACCAACGCGCTCATCTTCAAGGCCGAGCTGCTGCGGCAAACGGCTGAGCGGTCGATCAAGGACCAGCCGTTCCTCAATGCGGCATTGGCGGCGCCCCTGGCCGCGCGCGACTATGCGTCGGTCGACGAGATGCTCCGGGAGAGCGTCGCGTTGAACAGCTTTACCTACATGGTCCTCTACGATGCGCAAGCCCGCTTCGTTGCCGCCGCCGGCTGGGACGCGGCGCTCGAAGGCCGGCCGCCCAAGGACGCGCCGCTGCCTGCGCGCGCGAACTGCCGATTTCCCGTGCCCTACGAGATGCCGATCATGCTGGCGGGCCAGAAGCTCGGCGGTCTCTGCTACGCCATATGCTCCGATTCGATCGAGGATGCCTTCACGGCGCTCTTGACCAAAAACGCCCTGGTCGGCGTCGGATGCCTGTCGCTCCTGGCAATGGTTCTGGCCCTAACCCATCGCACGCTCACCCGGCCGCTCGTGCTTTTGACCGCCGCCAGCCATGCGGTTCGCGCCGGCCGCCACGACGTGAGCGTGCCGGTGACGGGCCGCGACGAGATTGCCGATCTCGGCGCCAGCTTCAACATCATGGCCGCGGAGGTGCATCGGCGCATCGCGGCGTTGACCGAAAGCGAAGCGAATCAGCGCCGCCTGTTGGAAGAGTCCAAGCAGCATGCGCGCGAACTGCGGATCGCCGAGGAGCGCGCGCGCCAAGCCGAACTTCGGTTGTTCAACGCAATCGACGCCCTCGCTGAAGGCTTTCGTCTGTGGGACGCGGACGATCGTCTGATCCTCAGCAATCGGGCATTCAAAGCCCAGTCTGCCGAGCCACGGTCGACCGCGAACGGCACGACGTTCGAGCAAGATCTCCGGGCAGCCGTCGCGCTGGGAGAAATCCAAGAAGCCGCGGGCTGCGAGGAGGAATACGTCCGCCAGCGCCTGGCGCAACATCGACGGGCGGACGGCAGCCCGATCGAGTTCAGACACGCCGACGGGCGCTGGTTCGAGGTGCGCGAGCACCGAACCGACGAGGGTGGCGTCGTCCAGATCCGCCTGGACGTCACGCATCAGAAGCGATACGAGACAGAGCTTCGGAGCGCGCGCGACGCCGCCGAACGAGCCAGCCGGGCAAAGTCCGAATTCCTGTCCAAAATGAGCCACGATCTGCGTACGCCACTCAACGCGGTGCTCGGCTTCGCCCAGATCCTCCTGCTCGAAGAGGGAGGCGAGCGGCTCTCCGAACAGCAGCGCAGCGCCGTCGGCACGATCGAGCGAACCGGGCGCCATTTGCTCGAACTGGTCGAGGACATCCTCGATCTCTCTCGCATCGAGAACCGGGCAATCCAGCTGTCCATCGAAATGCTCGCGCTGGATCAAGTCGTCGCTGAGGCGCAGTCCCATACAGCGGCAATGGCCGCCGATCACCGCACGCGGCTCGTCCTGCTTACGGATTTCGGCTTGCAGCCGCGCGTCATCGGCGACCGCAGGCGGGTCGTTCAAGTGATGACCAACCTGCTGTCCAACGCCATCAAGTACGGAATTGCCGGAGGCGAGGTAGCGATCGACGCCGCGCCGGTGGACGACCACATCCGCGTCTCGGTCTCCGACAACGGTCCAGGCATCGCCCCCGAGCATCAGATGCGCCTGTTCGAGCCATTCAACCGCGCCGGCGCGGAGCACTCCGCCACTGAAGGCACGGGAATCGGCCTGACCATCGCCAAAGGCCTGGTCGAGCAGATGGGAGGTGCAATCGGCTGCGAGAGCAAGCCCGGACAAGGCGCTCGTTTCTGGTTCACGCTGCCGCGCGCGACGGCCCATCCTGCCGAACGCGAGATTTCGACTCCGCAACCGTCGAAAGAGCACTCTTCACTGCGTGACATCGGCACCGTGACCATCCTCTACATTGAGGACACACCCGACAACCTGGCGCTGGTGCGCCGCATTCTCGGACGCTACCCCAACGTCCGCTACCTGGAAGCCGAGGCCGCAGAGCTCGGCATCGAAATTGCGCTCCGTGAGCGGCCCGACGTGATCCTCATGGATATGCGCATGCCTGGAATGAGCGGCCTTGACGCGCTGCGCGTGCTGCGGTCCGATCCTCGGACCCGGGATCTTCCCGTGATCGCATTGACCGGAGCGGCGATGCCGCACGAAGCGTCGACAATCAGGAAGGCCGGCTTTGATGGTTACGTCACGAAGCCGTTCCGCATCAGCACACTGCTGTCACAGCTCGTCGGCGCCCTCGAAAAGCGCGTCGAGCGGGTCGGGCACTAGACCGCGACCGGCGAACCGCGTTCTCGGCGCTCGCGTCCAGGCGCAGCCCGAAAGGGCATTGGCGATCCGACATCGAAAACCGGATACTAGGCCGCGCAAGTGCTTTCCGGCGACCATCGATGGAAGGGTCCCCGCATTGTTCATCGCGAGGCAAAGTCTCGGAGGTGCGGCTGCGTCGGCACGTTGGCTGCCCGGCACTCCGGCTTGTGTGAAGCCGGCAGCGGACGCATGCGTTCCGACATACTTCCGGCTGTGACTCGTCGAGCACGATACCGCGCTATAGTAGTGAGGCAACGCCAAAAACCCTGGGATCCGACAGACCTATGATCGGGCTCCCGCCTCGCGCGGCACGCATCCACTCGACCTCGATCGGCGCGGGCGGCATGGCCGCGCGCCCGGCCGTGCGTATCGACACGCCGTTCCGGCCATGAAGCGACCGCACACTGCCCAGGACACCCCGTCGGCAGTCGCCCGGTCTATTCAACGTCTTCGCCGGCTGCTCTGGGGACTGGCGATCGCATCCGGCGTAGCCATCGTGATCGTGCTGACATCCGTGACGGCATTCTTTACGGTCCGCGAGGCCAGAACGGTCGGCGGCGACTACGCCGCGGATTTCGCTTTCAGCCTGGCGCAGCGGACGCGAATGGATGGCGCCGCCTGGTCGGGCCAGGTCGAAGCGGAACTGGCGCTCCTGCAGCCGGCGCCATCCACGCTCGACCTCATCGCAATTCGCGTGGAGGACCGAGACGGCAGGACGATCGCAATGCTGGGTGCTCCGCGCGGCTGGTTGGTGACGACAGCCAGCGAGCCGATCGTGGCGAACCAGCAGATGCTTGGTCGGGTCCACGTTGACATCGGCATCGCACCCGCCTTGGCCTGGACCAGCGCCTCAGGCGTCCTCGGATTGATCATCGCCGCGGGATTGCTGCTTCCGCTGCGCTACGCGCCCTTCCGCATCGCGGAGGACGCGTTGCGGCGCCTGACCGCGATGCAGGGCGATCTCGAAACGCAATTGCGCCTCGCCACCGCGGCGCGCGACGAGGCGACGACGGCGGTCGTAGAGATGCGTCTGGCGCAAAACCGGGCGCTCCATGCCGAATCGCGGCTGCGCGATGCGGTCAGCGCCAGCACGGACGCCTGGTTCATCTACGATCGCGACTTTCGCCTGGTCATGTGCTCCAACAACATCGCGCAGATGACCCAGTTTGCCGAGGATTTCCAGATCGGCTTGACCTACGAGGAGATCATGCGCCGCCGCTATCGGCGCGGTCTGCACGCCTTCTCCGGCAAGTCCGAGGATGAGTTCGTTGCCGACCGGCTGCAGACCCAGCGATTGAGAGAAAAGGAAGCGCGTGCCTATCAGCGGAAGGACGGTCACTGGTTCCTGGTGCGGTCTCATCCGCTGCAGGATGGTGGCTTCGCCCATATCTACACCGACTTCACCGACCTGAAGATCGCCGAGCAGCGCGCGCTGCAGGCCGAGCAGCGCTTGAATGACGTCCTCAACAATCTGGCCGACGGCTTCCGCCTGTGGGACGCCGATGACCGGTTGGTCCTGTGCAATCGCGCGTTCAAGTCGCAGGCGATCACGCTCGAAGGGACCGTGGTCGGGCGCACCTTCGAGGAGGACATTCGCGCCGCCTTTACCCGCGGCCTGTTCCCGTCCGCCATCGGGCGCGAGGAGGCGTACATTCGCGAGCGCGTCGAACAGCATCGACGCGCCGATGGCACGCCGGTCGAGATCGCGCGATCCGACGGGCGCTGGTTCGAAGCGCGCGAGCACCGCACCGACGAGGGCGGCATCGTCCAGATCCGCACGGACATCACCCAGCACAAGCGCCACGAGCGTGAACTGCAGGATGCGCGCGATACGGCCGAGCACGCCAGCCGCGCCAAGTCGGAATTCCTGTCCCGCATGAGCCACGACCTGCGCACGCCGCTCAATGCCGTGCTCGGTTTCGCCCAGATCCTGCTGTTGGAGGATGGTCGCGACGCGATCACGGGGCGCCACCGAGAAGCCGTCGAGACGATTGAGCGGACGGGCCGGCATCTGCTGGAGATGGTCGAGGATATTCTCGATTTGTCCCGCATCGAGAACCAGGCCATGCAACTGGCCAGGGAGCAGGTCGCGGTCAAAGAGATCGTCCGTGAGGTGCTGTCGCACACCGAAACCATGGCGAGCAGCCATGGCGCGAAGATCACGGTTGGATCCAATCTGGATGGTCTGCCCGGCGTCCTGGGCGATCGCCGGCGCGTCATCCAGGTGCTGACCAATCTCCTGTCGAATGCGATCAAGTACGGGCGTTCCGGAGGCGACATCACGTTGGACGCCAATCAGACTGGAAGCTTCGTCCGCTTCGCCATCACCGATCGCGGCCCCGGCATCGCGCCGCACCGACAAGCCCATCTGTTCCAGCCCTTCAACCGCGCCGGCGCCGAGCAGTCCGGCACAGAGGGGACCGGCATCGGTTTGACCATCGCCAAGGGGCTGGTCGAGCAAATGGGTGGCACGATCGGTTGCGACAGCGCCGTCGGTCAGGGCTCGACGTTCTGGTTCACGCTGCCTGTGGCGGCCATCGCCGTGAGCCGCGCACGCACCCTGGTCGTCGATACCAGCCCGCATTCGCTGCATGACGTCGGGCAGGTGTCCATTCTCTATGTCGAGGATACCGTCGAGAACCGCAATCTCGTGCGCAGGTTGCTCGGCCGCTATCCGAATGTCCGCTATCTCGAGGCGGAGAGCGGCGAGCAAGGCATCGAGCTCGCGCGCCGCGAACGGCCCGACATCATCCTCATGGACATGCGAATGCCCGGCATGAGCGGCCTCGAAGCGCTCAAGCTTCTGCGTGCGGACACGCGCACCAAGGATCTGGCCGTGATTGCCTTGACCGGAGCGGCCATGCCGCACGAGGCGGAGGAGATCAACGCCGCGGGCTTCGACGGCTACGTGGTCAAGCCGTTCCGGATCGGCACGCTGTTGTCCCAGCTCGTCGCGGTGCTTGAGCGACGCACCCGACCCATTGCGTCGCACGCCAGCGACTGAACGCGGCTCAACTCGACTTCACTCCTCGGGCAGAAGGTGGCGGGCGGCGACCCCGGCGGCCCGCCCGGCGACACGTCAGCGCAAGCCCGCAACCCCGAACCGGAGCGATGCTGCCTTGCCTTCCTTTATGTAATATTATAACATTTCTCCGTCATGCGAAACGGATCGACCGTCGAAGGTGCGCCACCTCTGCGGCAGCCATCTCGCCGGCTTGGCGCGACGCGCGCACGGGCTGTCGCGATCGTCGCACTGCTGGTCTTGGGGTTGGCGGCGCTGGCGCATCACGACGTCGAGCATCGTCTCGACCGACACGGCGCGTTCGAGGCAGCGTGCCGTATGTGCGCGCTGCTTGGTGGCCTCGACGACCTCCTGGCAGCCGCAGTCGTGCCGCGCGAGATCATCTGGTCGCTTGTCGCCTATCCGATCCCGACATTGTGGGCCGCGGCGACCAACCTTCCCTCCGGCTTCCGTGCGCGCGCACCGCCGATCATCGTCTCCTAGCCTGAACTTTGCCCCATTTTCGAGCTAAGCAATTGAAAGTGCGGGGATTTTGGCTTTGACGGTAGTCATGTAATTTGTTTGAGGGGCTCGACAGGC
>VGDO01000037.1 GCA_016869645.1 Alphaproteobacteria bacterium | reverse complement strand
GGCTGTCATGGTTGCTTGGCAGGAGTTCTCCTAGGAAGATGATTTCTACCATGAATCAATGACTTAAGCTACATCCGCCAACCAAAAAACGATGCAGTCATGAATAAGACGGGCTAACGCATCCGGCCCCGGCATTTCAGCGCCAGAAGCCGTCCTTGTCGATGGTGTGCAGCGCGGCGAGCTCGCGCTCGCCGGGGGCGGGCGTCTCGCCGGCACCGGGCAGACATTTGAGGTCCCAGCCGGTCGCGGCGCGCACGCCGTCGATTGTCTGCCCCGGATGAACCGAGGCGAGGTGCAGTTCGTGATCGGGCCCGTGCGGGCGCAGCACGGCACGGTCGGTAATCACGGCGGCCGGGCCGCCCTGGGCGAGGCCGGCGCGTCTGCGCGCCTCGCCGCCCGCGAGCCAGCCCGGCGAGGTGACGAACCCGACACGTTCGACGAAGCGATGCTTCTCGTGATTCATGATGACGAGCAGCCGCTTGGCCATGGCCGCGATGTCGGCCGCGCCGCCGGAGCCCGGCAGCTTGACCTTCGGCCGCTCGATGCCGCCGATATAAGAGGTGTTGAGGTTGCCGTAGCGGTCGATCTCCGCGCCGCCGATGAAGCCGGCATCGACGCGCCCGCCCTGCATCAGCCCCATCACCTGCACGGTTCCGGTCGTCCAGGCAGCACCCAGCTGGTTGGGCGGATCGGCCATGGTGTGCAGCGTGCCGTCGGCCGGCGCGTACCGCACCACGCCGCATTCGAACAGACCGACCGCGCGCGGCGCATGGCTCAGCCGCGCCACGCCGAAAGCCATGATCGGCAGGCGCATGCCGACGAAGACCAGCTCGCGGTCGCGGATCTCCCGGGCGGCAGCGACGATCATCAGCTCCTGGGTCGAGAACGACATGTCCGGCCTCACGCGCTCGCGTAGTTGGCCGGCGCGGCTAGCGCCGCGCCGCGGATGCGCAGCGCCTCGAGGCGGTCGCCCAACTTGCGGCAGTAGGCCGCGTGATCTGGCACGCTCAAGACCCATTCGCCGAGCCAGGCGCGGAAGCCGTCGGGCGTGCGGCTCTGCTCGTGATAGTCGTCGAGGAATGCGGTATCGCGCTTCCAGCGCCCGGCCATGGGCGAGGGATGGCAGCCGGCATGCGCGTCGACCACCGCGCTGACGACGAAGCCGGGAAACAGCACGCGGCTCGGATCCGATGCGATGATCTCCGGCGCCACGATCTCGTCGGCCAGCACGATGACACGCCGCGCGGCCAGTGCCGCTTCCTGGGCGAGGCCGGTGCTGCCCCAGACATGGGCATTTCCCTCGGCGTCGGCGCGCGGCACGGCGAGCACCGCGACATCGGGTTTGAGCGGCGGCACCAGGACGATCGGCTCGCGCACGGCCGACATCGGGTTGTCGATCACCTTGAAGGCCGGATTGGATTTCAGGATGTCCGAACCGAGCAGCGACCGCACCGGCGCGAAGGGCATGCCATAGGCGCCCGCCATCAAGGCCATGCCCAGCGAGAAATTGCTGAAGTCGTTGATCCTGACCGCATGGGGCTGCGCCGTCTCCGCGGCGCGGCGGTAGTTGTGGCCGAGCCCGCCCGAGACGTTGCCGACCCAGGCGCCGGTCACGGCTGTCGCGCAGCCGGCGCCGATCAGCATGTCGGTCGACGCATCGGAGATCGGCGCTATCATATTCAGGCCGCGTTTGGCCTGGCGGATCAGCTCGTAGGTCACGGCAAAAGGGATGTTGGGCTCCAGGCACGCGCCGAGCACGACCGAATCGCCGTCGCGGATCAGTTCGGCGACCGCGTCCTTGAGCTGACACAGCTTGTCTGCCATGCCGCCCATCTACCCTTGCCGCAATTTGAAGCGCTGGATCTTGCCGGTCGCCGTCTTCGGCAGTTCGCCAACGAAGCGGAACCAGCGCGGATACTTGTAGTGCGCCAGCCCCGACTTGCACAGCTGGACCAGCTCGTCCTCGATCGCCTTGGTATCGGCCGCCTGTTCTTTCAGAACCACCCACGCTTCCGGTTTGATCAGACCGTCGGCGTCGCCGCGGCCGACGACGGCCGCCTCCAGCACGCGCGCATGCTCGCCGAGCTTCGCCTCGATCTCGAAGGGCGAGCACCACTGACCGCCGACCTTGAGCATGTCATCGTTGCGTCCGCAGTAGATGAAATGCCCGTCGCCGTCCTGCATGTAGGTGTCGCCGGTGTCGAGCCAGCCTCCAACCATCGTGCGCTTCGTTCGCTCGGCATTGTTCCAGTAGCGTCCGGCGGTGGAGTCGCCGCGGATCAGCAACCGGCCGCTCTCGCCCGGCTTTACCGCATGGCCCGCCTCGTCGACGATGCGTGCGTCGTAGCCGGTGACGACCCGTCCGCTGGCGCCCGGCTTGATGTCGTTGGTTCGGTTGGAGATGAAAATGTGCAGCGCTTCGGTCGATCCGATGCCGTCGAGGATCGGGACGCCCGTGCGCTCCGTCCACCTGGCGAAGATATGGCCGGGGAGAGCCTCGCCGGCCGAAACGCACAGGCGGAGCGAGGACAGATCGGGCTTGGCCTGTTCCATCGCCTGGAGCTGCGCGGCGTAAAGCGTCGGCACGCCGAAATAGAGAGTCGGTCGATACCGCTGGATGACGTCGAAGGTGAGCTGCGGCGTCGGCCGCGCGCCGAGCAGCACCGCGCTGCCGCCGACCCAGAGCGGAAACGTCATGGCATTGCCGAGGCCGTAGGCGAAGAACAGCTTGGCCGCGGAGAAGCAGACATCCTCGGCCGTGACCCCCAGAGTCTCGACGCCGTAATGCTGGCTGGTCACGACCATGTCGCGGTGAGCATGCACGGCGCCCTTGGGCTTGCCGGTCGAGCCCGAGGAATAGAGCCAGAAGCAGTCGTCGGTCGCCGTCGATGGCGCCGCTTCGAGCGCCGCTGGCGCCATGGCGATCAGCGCGCGCAGTGTCTGTCCCTCGCCTTCGACGCGCAGAGCGTGATCGGGCCGCCGCGCGGCCGCCTCAAGGGCCGCCTCGACCTCGGTCGCGAATTCGGGCGAATAGATCAGCGCGGCGCACGCCGAATCCTCGATCAGGTACCGGTAGTCGTCGGCGCGCAGCAGCGTATTGAGCGGCACCGGAACGATGCCGGCCTTGATGGCGCCCCAGAACAAGTAGAAGAACTCTGGCGCGTCCTTGACCACCATGAGCGCGCGGTCGCCGCGCTTCAGGCCGAGGCCGAGCAGCGCGTTGCCGCAACGCGCAACGCGCTCGGCAAGCTCAGCATAGGTGACGGCCTCGTCGCCGGCGCGGATGGCGACCTTGCCGCCGCGCCGTTCCTCGACATGGCGATCGATGAACGGCACGGCGACGTTGAAGCGCGCCGCGAAATCGAGACGCGTCGGCCGTCCCGCACCGTTGCCGGCGCGATCAACGACGACGGTGTTGTCCCGCACGGATATGTCCTCCCTCACGCAAGCCGGTTTGCCCGGCGTTCTCAGTTGAAGCGAACGTACTCGAATTCCCTGGGCTTGTCGTCCAACCCCTTGGCCGGCGGCGCGATCCACGAGGCCATCTTGCCGGGCTCCGTCACGGCCGGGCCCATCAAAGACACGATGAAGGCGCGATCGGCATCGCTCGGCAGCCATTCGTCGCGCCGGCGCTGCCAATCTTCCTCCGACAGCACGGTGCCCTTGGGCGAGATGCGCACACCGGCGAAACTGCCGATCGCCCGGTTGAACCCGCGATGCGGCAACTCGAGCGTGAACGGAATGCCGTACTTGGCGATCACCTTGTTCCAGCGATCGACGCCGCGCTGGCAGTCCGTGATGTAGTCGCTGCGTAGCCTTTCGTTGACCGCCGTCAGCGCCGGCGCCTCGATCCTGATGATGCGACCCTCGGCAAATTGCAGGACGGGATAGACCGACTCCTTGAGCTTGTGATCGTCGTCGATCTTGCCCTCGTTGAAGCGGCCCTTGAGGCTCTGCGTGAAGTAGTTCGCCGAGTTGGTCGACAGCTCCTGGCCGAACAGGTCGAGCGAGACGCTGCAGTGGAAGTTGAGATAGCGCTGGATGGTCGGCAGATCGATGGCGCCGTGCGGGCGCGGATCCTCGGTCTTGTGCTCTCGCATCACCTGGCAGGCGCGTTCGACGATGCGCGACACGCCCGAATCGCCGACGAACATGTGATGCGCCTCTTCGGTCAGCATGAAGCGGCACGAGCGCGCCAGCGGGTCGAAGCCGGACTCGGCGAGCGAGGCGAGCTGGTATTTGCCGTCGCGGTCGGTGAAGAAGGTGAACATGAAGAAGGACAGCCAGTCCGGCGTCCGCTCGTTGAAGGCGCCGAGAATGCGCGGCTTGTCCGGATCGCCCGCGTGCCGGCGCAGCATCTCGTCGGCCTCCTCGCGCCCGTCGCGGCCGAAATAGGCATGCAGCAGATAGACCATCGCCCAGAGATGCCGGCCCTCTTCGACATTGACCTGGAACAGGTTGCGCAGATCGAAGAGCGACGGCGCGGTGTGGCCGAGGAAGCGCTGCTGCTCGACCGAGGCAGGCTCGGTGTCGCCCTGGGTCACGATCAGGCGGCGCAACGTGCCGCGCGCCTCGCCCGGCACCTCCTGCCAGGCCGGCTCGCCCTTGAAATCGCCGAAGCCGATGCGGCGCTCCGGATCGCGCTCGGCGAGGAAGATGCCCCAGCGGTAGTCGGGCATCTTGACGTAGTCGAAATGGGCCCAACCGCTGACGTCGGCGCTGATCGCGGTGCGCAGGTAGACCTCGATCTCGTGCGTGCCCTCGGGCCCGAGGTCGCGCCACCATTGCAGATAGGCGGGCTGCCATGCTTCGAGCGCGCGCTGCAGGCGGCGATCGGAGGCGAGGTCGACGTTGTTGGGAATGCGCTGATTGTAGTCGATGTTCGCCATGGTTCACCTGTACGCGGGGGCCCGCCTAGACGCGCGACTTGTCGAACTGGGCCTGCCGGCCCGTGCCGTAAAGCTTGAGCGCGCCCGCCTCGCCGACCGCGTTGGGCCGCTGGAAGATCCAGTTCTGCCAGGCCGAGAGGCGCCCAAAGATCTTGGTCTCGAGCGTCTCGGGGCCGGCGAAGCGGAGATTCGCCTCCATGCCGGTGAGCGCGTCGGGCGAGAAGCCCTGCCGCTCCTCGAGCGCCACGCGCACCTCGTCATCCCAATCGATGTCGTCGGGCGCGAAGGTGACCAGGCCGAGCGCCTCGGCCGCTTCGGCGCCGATGTCGCGGCCGATCTCGGCGCGCGACGCGGCGATCTGTTCGGGCGCGCCGAGGAAGCGCGTCTCGAGGCGGGTCAGCCCGTTGCACATGGGCAACGCGCCGAAGTTCATGTCGGTCAGTCCGATGATCGGCGCCGGCCGGTTGTCGCCCCCGGGCCCCATGGCGCGCGTGCCGGCGAGCATGTAGCTGCGGTCGGCAGCAAGCGCCAGTTCGAACAGCGTGCCCGTGAAGCATGTGCCGGGCTCGATCAGCGCGATCATCGATCGCGCCGAGACGTCGAGGCGCTTGAACACGCGCTTGAGGAATTGCGTCGTCTCACGCACCAGCCAGTCCTCGGCGTGCTCGGCGAGCAGATGGTCGCAAGCAGCAACGCGCGCGGCGCTGCCGGAGGTCCGCAGCACCCAGATGCCGATCTCCGGCTCGTTCAGGCGCAGGTGCAGGATCGCATCGTCGAGCTCGCGCGCGAGCGCGAGCGGCCAGAACGCGGCACCCGCTGCGTGAATGGCTGGGAGGGATCGGGGTGGATCGTTGACGGGCGCACTCACGGTGATGTCGGCGACGCCGCGGCCGCGATCGAGCTTCGCCTCGACATGGGACCAGCGTGCGACATCGGCGCTGAAGCTGCGTTCGAGTGCGGGGAGCACGATGCCGGATGCTGCACGTGCCGGCGTGTTCGACTTGACCAGCGCCCGGGCGCGCTCGCGCGCCACCTCCATCAATCGGCTGCGCGGGGCCAGCTCGTCGACCAGTCGCCATTCGACCGCGCGCTTGCCCTTGATGCCCTCAGTGAGCGTGCAGAAGAAGTCGGCACGATCGCGCCGCACCTTTCTTTTGTCGACGAGACGCGTGAGGCCTCCCGTGCCGGGCAGGACAGCGAGCAGCGGCACTTCGGGCAATGACACCGCGGAACTGCCGTCGTCGGACAAAATCAAATGTTCGGTCGCGAGCGCGAGTTCGTAGCCGCCGCCCGCCGCCGTGCCATTGATCGCGGCAAGAAAGGTCGGGCCGGCGCCATGGCTCGCATCCTCCATGGCGTTGCGCGTCTCGTTCGTGAATTTGCAGAAGTTGACCTTGTGGCCGTGGCTCGCGTGGCCAAGCATGGCGATGTTGGCGCCCGCTGAGAACACGCGATCCTTGGCCGAGGTCACGATGACCGCGCCGACCTGAGGCTGCTCGAAGCGCAGCCGCTGAATCGCGTCGTGGAGCTCGATGTCGACGCCGAGGTCGTAGGAGTTGAGCTTGAGCGCGTAGCCGGGCGCGAGGCCGCCATTTTCCTGCACGTCGAGCGCCAGGACCGCGATGTCGCCCTCCACGGTCAGCTTCCAATGCCGGTAGCGGCTCGGATCGGTGGCAAAGTCGATCACGACGGTCAAAGGCCTCCGCGCATGCCGGTTTCCCGACTCTCGCCTTATTCCCTGAATTCGGTACGGAAATACTTATTTACCTTTTCGCGCGGCCGGACCATCCTGTCAAGCCGGCTCCAACCCGGCCGCGCCAGGACATGAAGCATGGCGGTTGCACGAGCGCTTGCCTCACCTCATGAGGACGCGGCCCTGTCGATCCGGCCGGCGCGCGCCGAGGACATTGCCGCCGTGAGCGAGCTCGACGCGGCGATCACCGGCCTTGCCAAGCCCGCATACTGGCGCGACCTGTTCGAACGCTACGGCACGCGCCGGCAGGATCAGCGCTTTTTCCTGGTCGCCGAAAGCGACGGCGAGTTCCTGGGCTTCGCGATCGGCGAGATCAGAGCGTGGGAATTCGGCGCGCCGCCGTGCGGATGGCTGTTTGCCATCGACGTCAAACCGGATGCGCGGCTCACCGGCGTGGGCACCGCGCTATTCCATGCGCTGTGCGAGCGATTCCGCGCCGCCGGCATCGACAAGCTGCGCACCATGCTGGCACGCGACAATCATCTCATGCTGTCCTTTTTCCGCAGCCAGGGCATGATGGCGGGCCCATCCATCCAGCTCGAAATGGCTCTGGACGACCCATGAGGCTGCAGCAGGCGACGCGGCTCGCACTCTACAGCGTGCTTGTGCTGGCCCGCGATCCGACACGGCAGCTGGCGGTCGCCGAGATCGCCGACGGCTATGACATATCGATCCACCATCTCGCCAAGGTGCTGCGCACATTGGGCCGTGCCGGGCTGGTCGAAGCCGTGCGCGGCGTCGGCGGCGGCTACCGCTTCACCGGCAATGCCAAGCGGGTCACCGTGTTCGACGTCATTTCGCTGTTCGAGGATGTCGCCAATCCCGCACCCGACGATCACGATGTCCTGACCCCGGCGGCCCGCGCGCTCGGCCTCATCCTCGCCGAGATCGACGAACATGCGGTTGCAACCTTCCGATCGGTTTCGATTTCGACCATGCTGAAAATCATCGAGCGGACCAGTCAGCGCGCCACCGCAGACCGCTCGAAAGGCTCGGAAGCCCAGGATTCCCTTGACCTTTCGTGATTTCATGAAGTAGGTGAGAAGCCCAAAGGCGCTGGCTGAAGCAACGAGACAAGGCAGGGAGCACCAGCGCCGGCGCCGGCGGCACGATCGTTCCGCCGGGCCGCCGTTCGTGCCCTGCCCGGGAGACTGAGGGATCGCTCATGACCGGTGCCGCGAGCCCGAACGACACCTTCCCCAAGCTGCTCCGTCACAACGCCGCCGTGCGCGGCGCGCGGCCCGCGAGCCGCGAGAAGGAATACGGCATTTGGCAGAGCTGGACCTGGTCGGAGGTCTGCGATGAGGTCCGCGCCCTGTCCTGCGGGCTGGTGGCCCTCGGTCTCAAGCGCGGCGACCGGGTTGCCATCGTCGGCGACAACCGGCCCCGTCTCTACTGGTCGATGGTGGCGACGCAGGCAGCCGGCGGCGTACCGGTGCCGGTCTATCAGGATGCCGTCGCCGACGAGATGAAGTTCGTGCTCGACCATGCCGAGGCGCGCATCGTCGTCGCCGAGGATCAGGAGCAGGTCGACAAGGTGCTGGCCGTCATGCCGGCGTGTCCGCGCATCAACAGCGTGGTCTTCATCGACAAGCGGGGCATGCGGCACTACGGGCAGCCATTCCTCAAGTCCTTCGACGCCGTAATCGCCGATGGGCGAGCATATGATCAGGCGCACCCCGGCGCATATGACAGCGCGGTGGCGGAGGGCAAGGGCGGCGACATCGCGATCATGCTCTACACCTCCGGAACGACCGGCACGCCCAAGGGCGTGATGCTCACCTTCGACAATCTGATCGTCACCGCGCGAAATGCCGCCGAGCGCGAGCGTTTGACCGAAGCGGAAGAGGTGCTGGCATATCTGCCGATGGCATGGGTGGGCGACAACATCTTCTCGCTGGCGCAGGCCTACACGACCGGCTTCTGCGTGAGCTGCCCGGAAAGCGGCGCCACGGTGATGACCGACCTGCGCGAGCTCGGGCCGACCTATTTCTTTGCGCCGCCGCGCATCTTCGAGAACATCCTGACCCAGGTCATGATCCGCATGGAGGATGCGGGCTGGATCAAGCGGCGGATGTTCCACTACTTCATGGGATTGGCACGTCGCGTCGGCACCGCGTTGATCGATGGCAAGACCGTGTCGGCGGTCGACCGGCTGCTCCATTGGCTGGGCGGCATCCTCGTCTATGGGCCGCTCAAGAACACGCTGGGCTTCAGCCGTATCAGGCTCGCCTATACGGCTGGCGAAGCGATCGGACCGGACATCTTCGACTTCTACCGGTCGCTCGGCATGAACATCAAGCAGCTCTATGGCATGACCGAGACCTCGGTGTTCATCTGCATCCAGCCCGACGGCGAAATCAAGCCCGACACGGTCGGCACGCCGGCGCCTGAGGTCGAAGTCAAGATCGCCGACGACGGCGAGGTGCTGGTCAAGAGCCCCGGCGTATTCCAGGCTTACTACAAGAACGACGGCGCGACCCGCGATTCGAAGACCGAAGACGGCTGGGTGCGCACCGGCGATGCCGGCTTCTTCGACGCCGACGGGCATCTCAAGATCATCGACCGCGCCAAGGACGTGGGGAAGCTCACCGGGGGCGGCCTGTTCGCGCCCAAATTCATCGAGAACAAACTCAAGTTCTTCCCCTTCATCAAGGAAGCGGTCGCCTTCGGCAATGGACGCGACTACGTCGCGGCGTTCATCAACATCGATCTCGAGGCGGTCGGCAATTGGGCGGAGCGGCGCGGCATTCCCTATGGTGGCTACGGCGATCTCACCGCCCATGACGAGGTCTACGACCAGATCCGGCAGTGCATCGAGAAGGTCAATGCCGATCTGGCCGCCGACGAGAAGCTGGCCGCCTCGCAGATCCGGCGCTTCATCGTGCTGCACAAAGAGCTCGACGCCGACGATGGCGAGCTGACGCGGACGCGCAAGGTACGACGGCGCTTTGTCGGCGAACGCTACGACCGGCAGATCGAGGCCCTCTATTCCACGGCGAAGACAGTCGACATCGAGGCGCAGGTGACTTTCGAGGACGGCCGCAAGGGCGTGTTGCGCGCCAATCTCAAGATCGGCGATGCGCGCACCTTCGCGCCGGCCGATACCGCGCGGAAGGCGAGCTAGAGTTCAGGGATGACGCAGCAGTCCGGGCGCAAGATCGGCGGACCGCTGCTCAAGGTCCAGGGCATCAGCCTGTCCTTCGGCGGCGTGAAGGCTTTGAGCGACGTCAGCTTCGAGATCCGCCAGCACGAAATCCTCGCGATCATCGGACCGAACGGTGCCGGCAAGAGTTCGATGCTCAACGTCATCAACGGCTTCTATCATCCGCAGAGCGGCACCGTCACCTACAAGGGCGCGACGCGCAAGCAGATGCAGCCGCACGAGGCGGCCGAGCAGGGCATCGCGCGGACCTTCCAGAACATCGCGCTATTCAAGGGCATGTCGACGCTCGACAACATCATGTCCGGGCGCCTGCTCAAGATGAAGGTGAACTTTTTCCTGCAAGCGCTCTACTGGGGACCGGCGCAGCGCGAGGAGATCGCGCATCGCGAGGTGGTCGAGCGCATCATCGATTTCCTCGAGATCCAGGCGATCCGCAAGACGCCGGTCGGCAAGCTGCCCTACGGGCTGCAGAAGCGCGTCGAACTTGGCCGAGCGCTCGCGGCCGAGCCCGATCTGCTGCTGCTCGACGAGCCGATGGCGGGCATGAACGTCGAGGAGAAGGAGGACATGTGCCGCTTCGTCCTCGACGTCAATGAGGAGTTCGGTACGACGATCGCGCTGATCGAGCACGACATGGGCGTGGTGATGGACATCTCCGACCGCGTCGTCGTGCTCGACTACGGCCGCAAGATCGCCGACGGCGTGCCCGACGAGGTGCGCGCCAACAAGGACGTCATCGATGCCTATCTCGGCGTGAGCCACTGATGGAGCTCCAGGATCTCTATTTCCTGATCGAAGTCATCATTGGCGGCTTGATGGCCGGCGTTCTCTATTCCCTGGTGGCGCTCGGCTTCGTGCTGATCTTCAAGGCGTCGGGCGTGTTCAATTTCGCCCAGGGCGCGATGGTGCTGTTCGCCGCGCTGCCGGTCGTCCGCCTGATCGAGTGGGGCGTGCCCGTGTGGGCCGCCATCGCGGCGGCGGCCGCCATCATGATCGGTCTGGCCTTCGTGATCGAACGAACCGTCTTGCGGCCGCTGGTCAATCAAGAGGGCATCATCCTGTTCATGGCGACGCTCGGCGTCACCTTCCTGCTCGAAGGACTGGCCCAGCAGATCTGGGGCAGCGAAGTCTACCGGCTCGACATCGGCATCCCGACCGATCCGCTGTTCCTCGGCGAGATCCTGGTCAACGGCTTCGACATTTCCGTGGCGGTCGCTGCCGGGCTGCTGGTTGCCGCGTTGATCGCCTTCTTCCAGACGACGAAGGTCGGCCGCGCGCTGCGTGCCGTCGCCGACGACCATCAGGCGGCCCAGTCCGTCGGCATCCCGCTCAACCACATCTGGATCATCGTTTGGTCGATTGCGGGCCTAGTGGCCCTTATCGCGGGCATCGTCTGGGGCTCGAAGCTGGGCGTGCAGTTCGCCATGACCTTCGTGGCCCTCAAGGCCCTGCCCGTGCTGATCCTCGGCGGCTTCACGTCGATCCCGGGCGCCATCGTCGGCGGACTCATCGTCGGCGCCGGCGAAAAGCTGTCCGAAGTCTACCTCGGCCCCATCATCGGCGGCGGACTGGAGAACTGGTTCGCCTACATGTTGGCGATGGTGGTCCTGCTGTTCCGGCCGCAGGGCTTGTTCGGCGAGAAGATCATCGAGCGGGTCTAGAAGAATGCTGTACCGCGAGGCTGGACAATTCAAAGCGAGCTACGCCGCCGACCAGGCGATCTTCCCGATAGCGCAGGACCGCGTGCTGATGGCGATCCTGCTGGTCGTGGCGGCCGTCGTGGTGCCGCTGACGGCGACGCAGTACCTCTACACCGCCATACTCATCCCGTCGCTCATCCTGGCGCTGGCGGCCATTGGGCTGAACATCCTGACCGGCTATTGCGGCCAGGTCTCGCTCGGCACCGGCGGCTTCATGGCGGTCGGCGCCTACACCGCCTACAACCTCTTCATCCGCGTGCCCGAGCTCAATCTGCTCCTCGTGCTGCTGGCGGCCGGCGCGATGGCGGCGTTGGTCGGCGTCATCTTCGGAATTCCCAGCCTGCGCATCAAGGGTTTCTATCTCGCGGTGGCCACGCTCGCCGCCCAGTTCTTTCTCGATTGGGTTTTCGCGCGCGTACCCTGGCTCTACAACTATTCGCCCTCCGGGTCGGTCGGCGTGCCGGATCTCTACGTGTTCGGATTTCCGGTCATCACGCCGACGCAACGATATCTGTTCATCCTGGCGATCGTCGCGCTGATGGCTCTCGTCGCCAAGAACCTCGTGCGCTCCAGTGTCGGGCGCGCCTGGATGGCGATCCGCGACATGGACATTGCGGCCGAGATCATCGGCATCCGGCCGCTGCAGACCAAGCTGTCCGCCTTCGCGGTCAGCTCCTTCTATGCCGGCGTGTCGGGCGCCCTGTGGGCATTCCTGCACCTGAAGTCTTGGGAGCCCGCGGCGTTCGACATCAACCGTTCCTTCTCGCTCCTGTTCATGATCATCATCGGTGGGCTGGGATCGATCCTCGGCAGCTTCATCGGCGCCGCCTTCATCTTGCTCGTGCCGATCTTCCTCAACCAGGTGCCGCCGGCGCTCGGCATCCCGCTCAGCACGGCGACGATCTCACACCTGGAGTTCATGATCTTCGGAGCGCTCATCATCTTTTTCCTGATCGTCGAGCCGCACGGCCTGGCGCGCCTGTGGCAGATCGGCAAGGAGAAGCTGCGGCTCTGGCCATTCCCGCATTAGCATGGCCGACACTAGCATTGCTCACCGGCGGCAACCCGGCTGCGACGCTTGGCGGCGGTCAAATGATTGATGTATTGTAGTTTCCAAGCCCGCTGGCACTGCGCTGGGGGTCACCAAGAGGGAGGATGTGCGATGACGAGACGTCTACTTGCGACGGCTGGAGCGGCCGTCGTGCTCGCCGCGGCGGCGGTCCTGCCGGACCCGGCTTGGGCGCAGGCCAACGAACAATTCATGCCGGTGCTGGTCTATCGCACCGGGCCATACGCGGTGAACGGCATTCCATTCGCCGATGGCTATAGCGACTATCTCAACATGCTCAACGAAAGGGATGGCGGCATCAACGGCGTCAAGCTCGTCATCGAGGAATGCGAGACGGGCTACGCCACCGATCGCGGCGTGGAATGCTACGAGCGGCTCAAGGGCAAGGGGCCGACCGGTGCGGCGCTTTTCAACCCGCTGTCCACCGGCATCACCTATGCGCTGATGGATCGCGCTCCGGTCGACAAGATACCGGTCATCACCATGGGCTACGGGCGCACCGAAGCGGCGGACGGCTCGGTCGTGCCGTGGGCGTTCCCGATTCTCGGAACCTACTGGAGTGCCGCCGACATCGCCATGAACTACATCAGCAAGGAAGTCGGCGGCGTCGCCAAGCTCAAGGGCAAGCGCATCGCGCTCGTCTATCACGACTCGCCCTACGGCAAGGAGCCGATTCCCGTGCTGCGCAAGCTGGCGCAGGATTACGGTTTCCGCTTCGACGAGCTGCCCGTGACCCATCCTGGCGTTGAGCAGAAGGCCACCTGGTTGCAGATTCGCCAGAATCGCCCGGACTACGTGCTGCTCTGGGGTTGGGGCGTGATGAATTCGACCTCGATCAAGGAAGCGGCCGCGGTCAACTTCCCCCGCGAGCGTATGGTCGGCGTGTGGTGGTCGGGTGCCGAGCCTGATGTGCGGCCCGGCGGCGATCAGTCGAAGGGCTACAAGGCGCTGGCACTCCACACCACAGGCTCTGGAGCAACGGCGCATGAAGACATCCGTCGGTTCGTCTACGACCGCGGCAAGGGCAAGGGCAAACGCGAGGAAATCGGCGAGGTGCTCTACAACCGCGGCATGATGAACGCGGTGCTTGCCACCGAGGCCATCCGCACCGCTCAAGAGCGCTACGGCAAGAAGCCGCTGACCGGCGAGCAGGTGCGCTGGGGCATCGAAAACCTCAACATCACGGAGGCGCGCATTCAGGATCTCGGCCTGGTCGGCATGATGCGGCCGGTCAAGCTGTCCTGCTCGGACCACGAAGGCGGCTCGCGCGCGCGCGTCCACCAGTGGGACGGCCAGAAATGGGTCATCCTCACCGATTGGATCGAGGCCAACCAGAAGATGCTGCGCCCGATGGTCGAAGCCGCGGCCAAGAAGTACGGCGAGGAGAAGAAGATCACGGCGCGCGACTGCGCGAAGACGAGCTGATCGTCACGCCGTCACGATCGAGGCAAGAGGGGCGGGCGGCTTCGCCCGCCCCTTCTCGATTCGGAGGGAACGGACGGGATGGCTGAAGCAACGACGACCAACCCAGCGACCACGCTGCTGCAAGTCAGCAACATCGAGGTGATCTACGATCACGTCATCCTGGTGCTCAAGGGCGTGAGCCTGAGCGTGCCCGAGGGCGGCATCGTGGCATTGCTCGGTGCCAACGGTGCGGGCAAATCGACGACGTTGAAGGCCATCTCCAACCTGCTGCGCGCCGAGCGCGGCGACGTCACCAAGGGATCGATCGAATACAAGGGCCAGCGCATCGATGGCCTGACACCCAACGATCTGGTCAAGCGTGGCGTGATCCAGGTCATGGAAGGTCGCCATGTCTTCGGCCATCTGACGGTCGAAGAGAACGTCATGACCGGCGCCTACACGCGCAACGACGGCGCCGCGGCGATCCGCGACGACCTCGACCTGGTCTACCGGTATTTCCCGCGCCTGAAGGAGCGCCGGCGCTCGGTCGCCGGCTACACCTCGGGCGGCGAGCAGCAGATGACCGCGATCGGCCGCGCGCTGATGTCGAGGCCCAAGATGATCCTGCTCGACGAGCCGTCCATGGGGCTGGCGCCGCAGCTCGTCGAGGAGATCTTCGAAATCGTCAAGCGGCTCAACGAGCAAGAGAAGGTCAGCTTCCTGCTCGCCGAGCAGAACACCAACATCGCGCTGCGCTACGCCAAGTACGGCTATATCCTGGAGAACGGCCGCGTCGTCATGGACGGCGATGCCACGGCGCTGGCCGCGAACGAGGACGTGAAGGAATTCTATCTCGGGCTGAGCGGCACGAAGCGAAAGAGCTACCGCGAGGTCAAGCACTATCGCCGGCGCAAGCGCTGGCTGTCATGACCGGGCGCCAACCGACCGACATGGCGAGCGGACGCTTCTACGACGAGCTGGAGACGCGGTCGCCCGACGAGCGCGAACGCCAGCTGTTCGCCGATCTGCCGGGCCTGATCGCGCGCGCCATCCAGCATGCGCCTGGTGCGGCCGAGCTGCTCAAGGGTGTGGCGCCCGGCGACATCACCAGCCGCGCGGCTCTCAGCCAGCTTCCCGTGCTGCGCAAGTCCGAGCTGCATGATCGCCAAAAGCTGCGGCCGCCCTTCGGCGGCTTGACCACGGTCGAGCCGGGCAAGCTCGCGCGTATCTTCGCCTCGCCAGGCCCGATCTACGACCCGGAGGGGAGGCGGTCCGATTACTGGCGCTTCGCGCGCGCACTGTTCGCGGCCGGCTTCCGGGCCGGCGACGTGCTGCACAACTGCTTCTCCTATCACCTGACGCCAGCCGGCGCGATGCTGGAGTCGGGCGCCCAGGCGCTCGGCTGCGCCGTCATTCCCGGCGGCGTCGGGCAGACCGAAGTTCAAATCCGCGTGATGAGCGACGTGCGGCCGACCGGCTATATCGGCACGCCGAGCTTCCTCAAGATCATCTTCGACAAGGCGAAGGAGCTCGGCACGGACATCTCGTCGATCAAGAAGGCGCTGGTCGCGGCGGAAGCCTTGCCCAACAGCCTGCGCGCAGAACTGCAATCTCACGGTTGCCAGGTGCTGCAATGCTACGCCAGCGCCGATCTCGGCCACATGGCCTACGAATCCGAGGCGCGCGAGGGCATGATCGTCGACGAGAGCCTGATCGTGGAGATCCTGCGCCCGGGCACCGGACATCCGGTGCCGTCGGGCGAGGTCGGCGAAATCGTCGTCACCAGCTTCAATCCCGACTATCCGCTCATCCGGTTCGCGACCGGCGACCTCTCGGCGATCCTGCCGGGTCCGTCGCCCTGCGGGCGGACCAACATGCGAATCAAGGGCTGGATGGGCCGCGCGGACCAATCGGCCAAGGTGCGCGGCATGTTCGTGCATCCGAGCCAGGTCGCCGAGATCGTCAGGCGCCATCCCCAGGTCGGCAAGGCGCGCCTGACCATCGATCGCTCGGGCGCCAACGACATCATGACGCTCGCCTGCGAGGTTGCCGGCCACCCGGCTGATTTGGCGGCTGATTTGGCGGCTGCGTTGGCGGACTCGATCCAGGCGGTCTGCAAGCTGCGCGGCGAGGTCAAGCTGGTTGCCCCCGGCAGCCTGGCAAATGACGGCAAAGTCATTGAAGACATTCGTAAATTCGACTAGAGGGGGTCCCCCGGCCCGGCTCGCGGACAATCCAGCATTGCAGCTTTGGCACATCATAATTTCGCCACTTTCTGCTTCTATTTTCAAACCATGGTAGGCGTCCCGTTGGGGACGCTCTTACCTCCTACCCCTGCCGTTCGGCTCCCCCTTCTAGCCCCGGCAGGACCGGTTGACGGTGATGACTGGCGGCGCCGGGTCCCCCCACTCGGCGCCGCCTCTTCTTTTGGGCCAAGTCCTCGCTAATCGCCCGACCTGCGGCCCAGCCGCCGCGTCGTGCTATAGACACCGCCGCCAACCCGGTCGTGAGATACCGGCGATGGTCACCACCTCGGGGGTTCCTTGCTGAGCGGACAAGCTCTGGTCTGCGTGCGCGGTGAGCGGCAGGTGTTCTCCGGTCTCGACTTCACGGTCGCGCCCGGCGCCGGCCTGCTGCTGGTCGGGCCGAACGGCAGCGGCAAGTCGAGCCTGCTGCGCATGATCGCCGGTCTGCTGGCGCCGGCAGCCGGACGTCTCGCCTGGCAGGGCATGGACGTGAACGACGATCCTCAGTCCCACCATGGCCGCCTGCTCTTCGTCGGCCATCACGATCCGATCAAGCCGGCGCTGACCGTGGCGGAGAATCTGACATTCTGGATGCGCCTGCGCGGCATCGACGTGGCGTGCGGCGATGCGCTCTCCGCCCTAGGCCTCGGCCAACTTGCCGATCAGCCGGGACGCTATCTCTCGGCCGGCCAGCGCCGGCGTCTCAACCTTGCGCGTCTGGCCGCCATTCCCGCGCCGCTCTGGTTGCTCGACGAGCCGACAACGGCGCTTGATACCGAGGCGCAGGCGGCGCTGGCGGCACTCATGGCGCGCCACCGCGCCGGCGGCGGACTTGTCGTGGCGTCGGCGCATGGCCCCATCGGTCTCGACGGCGCAGCGACGCTCGATCTCGGCGGCCTCGCCGCGGACGAGGACGCGGCGTGACGGCCTTCGCCGAATTGTGCCGGCGCGATCTCAGGCTGGCGCTGCGCCAGGGGGCCGATGCCGCCATGGTGATCGCCTTCTTCGTTCTCACCGTCGTGCTGTTTCCCTTCGGCGTCGGGCCCGAGCCCAACATTCTCGCGCGCATTGGACCCGGCGTGCTGTGGGTGACGGCGCTGCTCGCCGCCATGCTGTCGCTCGACCGTCTGTTCCAGTCCGATCTCGACGACGGCAGCCTGGAGCAGCTCGTCCTGACACCCGAGCCGCTGTCGACCATGGTTCTGGCCAAGTGCCTTGCCCACTGGCTGACCACCGGCCTGCCGCTGACCCTGGTGGCACCCATGCTGGCGCTGCTGCTCAACATGGACGGCGAAGGGATGCTTGTGCTGATCGGGTCGCTGCTGTTGGGGACGCCCGTGCTCAGTCTGCTCGGCGCGGTCGGCGCCGCGCTGGCACTCGGCGCGCGGCGCGTTGGCGCGCTGGTGGCGCTGCTGGTCCTGCCGCTGACCATTCCCGTGCTGATTTTCGGTGTTGCGGCGGTCGATGCGGCCCTGGCCGATCTGTCGCCCCGACCCCATCTCCTCCTGCTCGGAGCGCTGCTGCTGGCCGCCCTGGCACTGTGTCCGTGGGCGACGGCGGCGGCGCTCCGTCAGGCCGTCGAATAGGGGCGGGCGATGCGGCATTCAGCCCTGCTGGGAGGCCTTGCCAACCGAGCGAATTCGCCGCCTTATGGCTGTAACTATGCATAGATTCGCCAATCCGACGCGTTTTCTCCGGCTCGCCGGGGCTGTCCAGCCCTGGTGCGTGGGGCTCGGCGTCGCGTGCCTGTTGGGCGGTCTTTATCTCGGCCTGCTGCGCTCCCCGGCCGACTATCAGCAAGGCGAGACCGTGCGCATCATGTACGTCCACGTCCCCGCGGCCTGGATGGCGCTCTTCGTCTACGCCAACATGGCGCTCGCCAGCGCCGTCGCGCTGATCTGGAAGCATCCGCTCGCCGATATCGCCGCCAAGAACTGTGCGCCGCTGGGCGCCGGCTTCACGGTGGTGGCGCTCGCCAGCGGCTCGCTGTGGGGACAGCCCATGTGGGGTACCTGGTGGGTGTGGGATGCGCGGCTTACCTCGGTGCTCGTGCTGCTGTTCCTCTATCTCGGCTACATCGCGCTGGTGAACGCGTTCGACGATCCGACGCGCGGCGCCAAGGCCGGCGCCATCCTGGCGCTCGTCGGCTCGGTCAACCTGCCGATCATCAAGTTCTCGGTCGACTGGTGGAACACGCTGCATCAGCCGGCCAGCATCATGCGCATGAGCGGCCCGACGATCCACGCATCGATGCTGACTCCGCTCCTGCTCATGGCGATCGCCTTCACGCTGATCTTCGTCTCCTTGCTCCTGATCAACATGCGCGCCGAGATCGCCGAGCGGAAGATCCGCACGCTGCGCCTGGCGCATGGCGCCGAGGGCTGAGACGATGGACGGCGTCGGCGGTTTCCTGTCGATGGGCGGCTACGCCGTCTTCATCTGGCCGGCCTACGGCGTGGCGCTCGTCGTGCTGGGCGGACTGGCGTTCGGCGCGGTGCGTCGGCTCCGGCGCAGCGAGGCCGATCTCGCGGCCCTCGAGGCCGGCCGGCCGCGCCGCCGCGCGGCCCAGCGCGACCTGACCGCGGAGGAGGCGACGTGACCCGCAAACGGCGTCGCCTCTATGGTGTGCTGCTGGCGCTGCTGGCGCTCGGCGGTGCGACAGCTCTGGCGCTGACCGCGTTCCAGGACAATCTGGTGTTCTTCGTCAGCCCGTCCGACGTCGCGGCGAAGCCGATCGGACCGGAGCGCAGCTTCCGGCTCGGTGGACTGGTCGAGGCGAGCAGCGTCAAGCGTCTGGGCGACGGCAAGACAGTCGAGTTTCGCATCACCGATGGGCCCCATGCGGTGCCGGTGCGCTACACCGGCATCCTGCCCGACCTGTTCCGCGAGGGGCAGGGCGTGGTCGTGGAAGGCAAGCTGATCGGCGGCGTGTTCCAGGCGCGCGAGGTGCTGGCCAAGCACGACGAGAACTACATGCCGCGCGAAGTGGCCGACGCGCTCAAGAAGTCCGGCCATTGGCAGGAGGACAAGAAGCCGTGATCGCCGAGTTCGGCCATTTCGCACTGGCGCTGGCGCTCGTCATCTCGCTGGCGCAGGCAACCCTGCCGCTGATCGGCGCACAGCGCGGCGATGCCGTGTGGGTCGCGCTGGCGCGGCCCTTCGCGCTTGGCCAGTTCCTGTGCATTGCGGTCGCCTTCGCGGCGCTGACCTATGCCTATCTCGTCTCCGACTTCTCGGTCGTCAACGTCGCGCGCAATTCGCATTCGGCCAAGCCGCTGCTCTACAAGATCTCCGGCGTGTGGGGCAACCACGAAGGCTCGATGGTGCTGTGGGTGCTCATGCTCTCGCTGTTCGGCCTGCTGGTCGCGCTCGCGGGCAACAACCTGCCGCCCACGCTGCGCGCGCGCGTGCTCGCGATCCAGGCCTGGATCGGCGCGGGCTTCCTCGCCTTCATCCTGCTCACCTCCAATCCGTTCGAGCGCATCTTTCCGCCGCCGGTCGACGGCAACGGCCTCAACCCGATCCTGCAGGATCCCGGCCTCGCCTTTCATCCGCCCTTCCTCTATCTCGGCTATGTCGGCTTCTCGATCGCGTTCTCCTTCGCGGTCGCCGCGCTGATCGAGGGACGGGTCGATCCGGCGTGGGCGCGTTGGGTCAGGCCGTGGACGCTCGCCGCCTGGTGTGCGCTCACGGTCGGCATCGCGCTCGGCAGCTACTGGGCCTACTACGAGCTCGGCTGGGGTGGCTGGTGGTTCTGGGATCCGGTCGAGAACGCCTCGTTCATGCCGTGGCTGGCGGGCACCGCGCTGCTGCATTCCGCGGCGGTCGCCGAGAAGCGCGACGCGCTCAAGAGCTGGACCATCCTGCTCGCGATCATCGCCTTTTCGCTGAGCCTGATCGGCACTTTCCTGGTCCGCTCGGGCGTGCTGACCTCGGTGCACGCGTTTGCGACCGATCCGCAACGCGGGCTGTTCATCCTGCTCCTGCTGGTCGTCGCCATCGGCGGCTCGCTGACGCTCTACGCCATCCGCGCGCCGCGCCTCAAGCTCGGCGGCCTGTTCCATCCGGTCAGCCGCGAGGGCGGCCTCGTGCTGAACAACCTGCTGCTCAGCACGGCGCTCGCCACCGTCTTCCTGGGCACGCTCTATCCGCTGTTCCTCGACGCCATCGGCGCCGGCAAGGTGTCGGTCGGCGCGCCCTATTTCAACACGACCTTCGTGCCGGTCATGGTGCCGCTGGTGGCGGCCATGGCGATCGGCCCCATGCTTGCCTGGAAACGCGGCGATCTCGCCGGCGCGCTCGGGCGGCTCAAGTTTGCCTTTGCCACGGCGGTCGCCGTGACCGCGCTCTGCTTCGCGCTCGTTGCGCGCGGGCCGGTGCTGGCGCCGCTCGGCATCGGGCTCGCCACGTGGGTGATCGCTGCTTCGTTACTCGAGTTCGCCGAGCGCATCCAGCTCTTCACCGCGCCGGCCGCCGAGACCTGGCGCCGCATGCGCAACCTGCCGCGGGCGTCCTACGGCATGACGATCGCGCATGCCGGCATGGGCATCGCCATCATCGGCATGGTTGCGGTCAGCGCCTGGCGCGTCGAGGTCGTGCAGGCCATGCGGCCGGGCGACATCGTGGCGGCCGCCGGCTTCACGCTGCGCTTCGAGGGCATGCGCGAGCTGCAGGGACCGAACTACCGGGCCGAGGCCGGCAGCTTCACCGTCACGCGCAACGGCGGACTCGTGACCCGGCTGGATGCGGAGCGCCGCTTCTTCACCGATCCCGCGCAGCTGACGACCGAGGCGGCAATCCGCTCGACGTTGCTCGGCGACCTCTATGTCGCGATCGGCGACGAGGCGCCGGGCCAAATGCGGACCGTGCGCGTCTGGTACAACCCTTTGGTCGTCTGGATCTGGCTGGGCGCGGTCATCATGGCGCTGGGCGGCGTAGTGTCATTGAGCGATCGCCGGCTGCGCATCGGCGCGCCGGCGCGCCGGCGCGCCGCCGTGCCCGCCGGCGCCGCGAGCGCCGGTGCCTGAGGCGACCCGGAACCTGTTCATGGATCTCCGGCGTCTTGTCTACCTGGTGCCGCTGGTCGCGTTCATCGCGATCGCCGGCTATTTCTATCTCGGCCTGCAGCGCGACTCGCGCAAGCTGCCCTCCGTGCTGATCGACCAGCCCGTGCCGAGCTTTGCGTTGCCGCCGCTGTTCGACGACAAGCCGGGTTTGCGCACGGCGGACCTCGGAGGCGAGGTGGCGCTGGTCAATGTTTTCGCCTCGTGGTGCGCACCCTGCCGCGTCGAGCATCCCATCCTGATCCGGCTCGCCAACAACGAGAAGGTGCCGCTCTACGGCATCAACCACAAGGACCGGCCCGAGGATGCCAAGCGCTGGCTCGCCGAGCTGGGCGATCCCTATCGCCGCATCGGCGTCGACCGCGACGGTCGCGCCAGCATCGAATGGGGTGTCTATGGCGTGCCCGAGACCTTCATCATCGACCGCCAGGGCCGCATCCGCTACCGCCATGTCGGACCGATCATGCCGCAGGACCTGGACAAGGTCATTCTGCCCAAGCTGCGCGAGCTCGGACGATGACGCGCTGGCTCGCGATGTTCGGCCTGGTCCTGTCGCTGTCCGGCCTAGGGTCCGCCTTGGCCGTCGAGCCGGACGAAGTGCTCAAGGATCCCAGGCTCGAGGCGCGCGCCCGCGCGCTCAGCCAGGACATCCGCTGCCTCGTCTGCCAGAACCAGTCGATCGACGACTCCAATGCGAGCCTGGCGCGCGACCTCCGGGTCATCGTGCGCGAGCGCCTGGTTGCCGGCGACAGCGACGAGCGCATCATGGAGTTTCTGGTTGCGCGCTATGGCGACTTCGTCCGCCTGTCGCCGCCGATGAAGCCGGCGACCTACGCGCTGTGGTTCGGCCCCGCGGCGATCCTTGTCGCCGGCGCGGTCGCGGTCGGGGTTTTCTTCTCGCGGCGCCGGCGCGCGCCCGCGGCGCCGGAACCGCTCAGCGCCGACGAGCGCCGGCGGCTCGATGCCTTGCTCGATGCGCAGGGCGATAGCCGAGCCAAGGACGGAAGCGCCTGATGCTCTGGCTTGCCATCGTCGTGCTGAGCGCCGTCGTGATCCTGCTCGTCTGGCGCGCGGTCTTTGCAGCGGAGGCGACGGCTGCCGAGCGCGCCGACTACGGCATCAACGTCTACAAGGACCAGCTGGCCGAGATCGGGCGCGACCGCGCGGGCGGCCTGCTGAGCGAGGAGCAGGCGGCAGCCGCACGCATCGAGGTCGAGCGGCGCATGCTTGCGGCCTCGGTTGACCGCGCACCCGCGGGACGCAAGATCAACCCGAAAGGCGCGCGCATCTCGGCCGCCTCGGTCGCCGTGGCGCTGCCGGCGCTTGCCTTCATCTTTTACCTCGGCGTCGGATCGCCCGATAAGCCCGACCAGCCGCTCGCCGGTCGCGATCTCAGCACCGGCGCCATGGCGGAGTCGGCGCAGATCCGCGCCATGGTGGAGGGGTTGCGCGACCGGCTCGCGGCCAACCCCAACGATCTCCAGGGCTGGATGATGCTCGGGCGATCCTACGCCGTGCTCGGCCGGCGCGCCGACAGTGCCGAAGCCTACCGCCGCGCCGTCGAACAGTCGCAGGGCGATCCCGAGGTGCTGTCGGCCTATGCGGAGGCCCTGGTCTATGCCGCCGACGGGGTGGTCACGCCACCGGCGCGCGCCGGGTTCGAAGAGGTGCTGCGTGCGCAGCCCGACGATGCGCGTGCGCGCTACTATGTCGGTCTCGCCATGGTGCAGGCGGGCGATGCCGAGGGCGGCCTCGCGCGCTGGCGCGCTCTCGAGGCGGATTCGCCGCCAGACGCGCCGTGGCTCCAGGGCCTGCGCTCGCGCATGGCCGAGGTCGCGAAGTCGTCGGGCGCCGATCTCGCGCGCCCGTCGCCGGCTCCGCGGCTGCCTTCCATGGCCCAAGCGCCAGTGACGCAAGCGCCTGCGGCCCAGGGAGCCGGCTCGGGCACGCCGCGCGGCCCGAGCCAGGCCGACATCGAGGCGGCCGGACGCATGTCGCCGCAGGACCGCCAGGCCATGATCCGCAGCATGGTCGAAGGGCTCGAGGCGCGGCTTGCCGACAATCCGAACGACCTCGAAGGCTGGCGCCGCTTGGCGCGCTCCTGGGGCGTGCTCGGCGAGCACGAGAAGGCGCGGGCTGCACAGGCGAGCGCCGACGCGCTTGCGTCAGGGGCAGCATCTGTCGCTCCGGCGCCGTCCGGCACCCGGCCCGGTGCGACGCCAACGCCGCGCGGACCGACCCAATCGGACATCGAGGCAGCCGGGCGCATGGCGCCGCAGGACCGCACGGCCATGATCCGCGGCATGGTCGAAGGGCTGGAGGCGCGGCTGGCCGACAATCCGAATGACCTCGAAGGCTGGCGTCGGCTGGCGCGCTCATGGGGCGTGCTGGGCGAGCGCGCCAAAGCGCAGGCGGCGCACGCCCAGGCGGCGGCCTTGGCGCCAGATCGGGTCGACGTGCAGCTCGATTACGCCCGTTCGCTCTATCCCGAGGACGGCGATCCCGCCAAGGTGCCGCCCGCCTTCGTCGCGACCATGCGCCGCATCCACGCCATTGATCCGGACCATGCCGAGGCGCTCTATCATGTCGGCTTCGCCGAGGCCGCCGCCGGCAACAAGGCGGGCGCGCGTGAACTCTGGACCCGGCTGCTCGCCAAGACCCAGCCCGGCTCGCCCGGCTACGCCGAGATCAAGCGCCGGATCGACAGTCTGAACAATTAGTGCAAGGTTCCGACAGTAGCGGAACGTCCTCTCCCGGCACCTGGACGGGGGAGGTCGGGAAGGGGGCCTGAAGGAATGGAAATGCAAAGCCACGGGGGCATCCGCTCCGGCTCCCCCCCGGCTGTGCCGAGGGAGGGAGCGCAGCGCAGCACCGAGGCGCTCAGCGTCGTCGACCTGCACAAGAGCTTCGGCACCTTGGAGGTCCTGAAGGGCGTCTCGCTCGATGCACATGAGGGTGACGTCATCGCCATCATCGGGGCAAGCGGCTCGGGCAAGAGCACGCTGCTCCGCTGCATCAACATGCTGGAGGTGCCGGATGCCGGCGAGGTGCGCGTCGGCGGCGAGCTGATCCGCATGCGCACCGGGCGCAATGGCCGCACCATGCCTGAGGACCAGAGCCAGGTCGACCGCATCCGCAGCCGGCTCGGCATGGTCTTCCAGAGCTTCAATCTGTGGTCCCATCTGACGATCTTGGAGAACGTGATCGAAGCGCCCGTCCATGTGCAGAAGCGACCGCGTCCGGAGTGCGTCGCCGAAGCGAACGCGATCCTCGACAAGGTCGGCATCGCCGACAAGCGCGACCACTATCCGGCGCACCTTTCCGGCGGGCAGCAGCAACGCGCCGCGATCGCACGCGCACTCGCCATGAAGCCGCAGGTCATGCTGTTCGACGAGCCGACCTCCGCTCTCGATCCCGAGCTGGTCGGCGAGGTGCTGCGCGTCATCCGCCAGCTCGCGGAGGAAGGTCGCACCATGCTGATCGTCACTCACGAGATCGGCTTCGCGCGCGAGGTGTCGAACCGCGCGATCTATCTCCACCAGGGCCGCATCGAGGAGGAGGGGCCGCCCGCCCAGGTGTTCGGCAACCCGCGTTCCGAGCGCTGCCGGCAGTTCATCCAGAGCCACATTTGACCTTGACCCCCCGGCACGCGCCGGTCGATCCTGGGTGTTAAGGGATAATCCCCGAGATCGAAAGACGAGGAAAGGGCTTCACATGAAAAAGGGTCTCTTGTCGGTCCTGGCGGTCGCCGCCGTCGCTGCGCTGGTCGGCACGCCGGCTTTCGGCCAGGCCAAGAAGGTCAAGATCGCCACCGAAGGCGCCTATGCGCCGTGGAATTTCACCGATCCGTCGGGCAAGCTCGCCGGCTTCGAGGTCGATCTCGCCAACGACCTGTGCAAGCGCATGAACGCGCAGTGCGAGATCGTCGCGCAGGATTGGGACGGCATCATTCCCGCGCTCAATGCCGGCAAATACGACGCGATCATGGCTGGCATGTCGATCACCGACAAGCGCAAGGAAGTCATCAACTTCTCGACACCCTACGCCGCCACGCCGGCCCAGTTCGTGGTTCTCAAGTCGAGCCCGCTCACCAAGGCGCTGCCGCTCGACACGAAGGTTTACTCGCTTAAGACCATGACGCCGGAGACCCAGAAGGCGATCGATGCCGTCAAGGCGGCCTTCAAGGGCAAGATCGTCGGCGTGCAGGTGAGCACGACCCACGCCAACTTCCTGGAGACCTACCTCAAGGGCATCGCGGAAGTTCGTCCCTACAAGACGACGGAGCAGCATGACCTCGACCTGACCGCGGGCCGCATCGACGCGGCGCTCGCCTCCCAGGCCTACTGGAAGCCGATGCTCGACAAGCCCGAAGGCAAGGACATGACGATCGTCGGTCCGGGCTTCGTTGGCGGCCTGTTCGGCACGGGCGTCGGCGTCGGCATCCGCAAGGCGGATGCGCAGCTGCTGTCCGAGTTCGACAAGGCGATCGTCGCCGCCGGCAAGGACGGCACGATCCAGAACCTGTCCATGAAGTGGTTCAAGTTCAACGTCACTCCGCAGGAGTGAACGTCTGACAATCGAAAAGGGCGGTCGCCGAGCCGGTCGGCGGCCGCCTTTTTCCTTGCGCGCATTGCACCATGGAACTGCTGAGTTGGGGCGATAAGGGCTGGGGCGACGAGCTTTTCTTCGCCACGCTGATGACGCTTGCGGTCGCGACCGCTGCCTTCCTGCTGGGCCTGGTCTTCGGTTCACTCGGCGCGGCGGCCAAGCTGTCGCGCCATGGCTGGCTGCGCGCGATTGCCGACGGCTATACGACGATCATGCGCGGCGTGCCCGATCTGCTCGTTATCTACTTATTCTATTTCGGCGGCAGCGCGTTGGTCACCTACGTGGCGAACAAGTGGCTCGGGACCAGCGGATTTGTCGGCATCAACGCGTTCACGATCGGCGCGCTTGCCATCGCGATCTTGTCCGGAGCCTATTCGACGGAGGTGATTCGCGGCGCGGTGCTGGCAATCCCCAAGGGAGAAATCGAGGCGGCTCGCGCGGTCGGCATGAGCCGGCTCCTGTTGTTCCGGCGCATTCTCGCACCCCAGGCGCTGCGCTACGCGCTGCCAGGTCTCGGCAATGTCTGGCAATTGGCACTCAAGGAAACCGCGCTCATCTCGGTGACCGGTCTGGTCGAGATCATGCGCCAGTCGACCATCGCAGCCGGCTCGACCAAGAAGCCATTCACCTTCTATGCCGCCGCGGCCGTGCTCTATCTCGTGCTGACGACGCTGTCGACCTATGCGTTCCAGCGCGCCGAGGACCGCTCAATGCGCGGCATGCGTCGGGCATAGACGGTACGCATCATGGACATCGATTTCTACTGGTCTACCTTCCTTGAGCTGCTCACCGGCGTGCCCTTGATGGCGCAGCTGGTTTCCCTGTCGCTCGCGGTCGGCTTCGTGCTGGCGGTGTTTGTTGCGTTGATCCGGCTGTCGCGGTGGCGCTTGGCGTCGGGGATCGCCTATGGATACGTATACGTATTCCGCGGCACGCCGCTCTTGGTCCAGATGTTCCTCATCTACTACGGCCTCGGGCAGTTCGAGTGGATACGCGAGAGCTTCCTGTGGGTATTCCTGCGCCAGCCCTACTGGTGCGCGATCCTCGCTTTCACGCTCAACACGGGGGCCTATGGCAGCGAGATCATTCGCGGCGGGTTGCAGTCCGTGCCCTGGGGGCAAATCGAGGCGGCGCGCGCGGCCGGCATGTCCGGTTGGCTGCTGTTTCGCCGCATCACGATGCCGATCGGCATCCGCCAGGCGCTGCCGGCATACGGCAACGAGATGATTCTCATGGTGAAGGCTACCTCGCTCGCCAGCATCATCACCATGCTGGAGATAACCGGTATCGCCCAGCGCCTGATCTCGCAGTCCTATCGTGCGGTCGAGATACTCGTGGTCGCCGGGGTCATCTATTTGATGATCAACTTCATGCTGACTCGGCTCGTAAAATGGCTCGAGCACTGGCTGTCGCCTCATCTGCGCGACGCGCCCGTCGTGGCCACGCCGGCCGCGGCGCTCGCTCATTGAAACTGCCCTGGTCGGCCGCCCGTCGACCCGCGACGACGTCATCGCTCTTGCCTCGGCCGCGCCGTGGCGGCGCGCGGCGCTCGAGATCCTGCGCGATCTCGACTTGCCCGATTGCTGGATCGGCGCCGGCTTCGTGCGCGCCCCGGTGTGGGATGCATTGCACGGTCATCTCATGCCGACGCCGCTTGCCGACATCGATGTGATCTACTTCGACGCGCGGCAGCACGGCGCCGCGGTCGATGCGCACTGGGAGCGCCTGCTTGGCGCCGCCATGCCGGGTCTGCCGTGGTCGGTGCGCAACCAGGCGCGCATGCACCTGCGCAACGGTGACGCGCCCTACCGTGACACTGCGGATGCGCTCGCCCACTGGCTCGAGACGCCGACCTGCGTTGCGATCCGGCTTGGCGCGGAAGGTCCTGAACTGTTGGCGCCCTATGGGCTTTCCGATCTTCTCGACATGGTCCTGCGGCCCACCGCCGCCGGCCGACGCAAACCTGGCCAAATTCGGCAACGCATTGACACCAAAGGGTGGATTCGATCCTGGCCAAGGGTGACCTTAGGGTCTGGATGACGCGTGGCGGCCAAGGCTCTGCCATCTTCACGAAGTCTCAAGGATTTTCCTGTCAACTGGGCCGACCAGTGGTGGCCCCGGCTTCCGCGGAGGGTGATGCGCCGCGATATTGGCGCCAGGACGCGACATGCCCTTGCCCGACATCAATGCGATGCATCCGCAGATCCAGCTCGCGCTGGAGCATTGGCGCCGCATGGCACCGGGCAAAGGGTTGCTGCCCGGTCGCCAGCACTTCGATCCGATCGACGTGCCCCGCTTGCTGCCAAACCTTTGGATGCTCGACGTGCAGCGCGAACCGCTGCGCTTTCGCTGCCGTCTGCTCGGCACCCACGTCCAGCAGGCCGGTGCCAAGGCGCGCGTCGGCCTGTGGCTCGACGAGACCTACGATGCCGAGACCCTGGAGAAGGTGTTGGACTTCTTGGCGCCGCTGATCGAGCGGGGCGAGCCCAACTGGCGCAAGGGCACGCCGGTCCTGCCCCATTTGCGCCAGGTGCAGAGTCTCGAAGTGATTGCGTTGCCCATGGCATCGAACGGCAGCGACGTCGATCTCATTCTCAATGTGACGGTCTTCTCCTGGGAGTCCGGCTGGAAGCCCAGGGTGCTCGGCGGTTAGGCTGCCCTTTTCGGTCGCGTTCCGCCGTGCTGAAATGACGGCGGAGATGCCGCTGCGCGCGCTCCTGCCATTCCGTTCCGCATGCGCCCGACCGACATTCTGCTGTCAGCCATCCAGAAAGTGCTCGGCCCCAACTCCGACGTGGCCCGCAATCTGCTGAAGGCGGTAGAGACCGACAGCACGCTGGACATGATGCTGGCGCACACCAGCTTCGACGACCTGCAACCGGCTGTCAGGCGCAAGATCGCCGACGAGGTCGAGCGCGTCGTGGCTGGCGTTCTCGCCGAGCGCGAGGGCACGCTCACGTCTCACTGATGGTGCGGCGTCACACCCCAAGATAGCCTTGCCAATGGCCGGGATCGGCGGTAAGCGCGGCAGAGCTTCCGGTCCATGCGACGCGGCCGCGCTCGAGGATCACGTGGTGATCGGCGAGACGGGCGAGGCGCGCCACATACTTGTCGATCGCGAGAATGGTCAGGCCGCCGGCGCGCAGCGCGTCGAGCGCCTGCCAGATCTGCTCGCGCAGCAGAGGCGCCAGCCCTTCGGTCGCCTCGTCGAGGATGAGCAGCTTCGGGTTGGTCATGAGCGCGCGTCCGATCGCCAGCATCTGCTGTTCACCGCCGGAGAGATGGGAGCCCATGTTGGACGCCCGCTCGGCAAGGCGCGGGAAGAAGGCGTACACGCGGTCGAGGGTCCAAGGCGGAGCGGCGTGATGACGGTCGGCGGCGAAGGCGACCAGGTTCTCGCGCACAGTCAGGTTGGGGAAGATGCGACGTCCCTCGGGCACGAGCGCCATTCCGGCACGACCGATGCGGTCGGGCGAACGACCATCGATGCGCTCGCCTGCGAATCGGATGGTGCCCGCGCCTGGCCTGAGCAGGCCGGTCAGGCAGCGCACCGTGGTGGTCTTGCCCATGCCGTTGCGGCCGAGCAGCGTGGTCGCGGCGCCGGCGTGCACGGTGAGATCGACGCCGTGCAGCACCTGGGCGCTGCCGTAGCCCGCCTGGAGCCCGGAGACCTCGAGCAGCGCCGTCACGGCTGGTCCTCGCCCAGATACGCACGCCGCACGTCGGGATGGCGGCGGATGTCCTCGGCACCGCCGGTGGCGATGACGCGGCCGTAGACCAGGACGGTGATGCGGTCGGCCAGCCGAAACACGGCGTCCATGTCGTGTTCGACGAGCAGAATCGTGAATTTGCCCCTGAGGCTGGCGATCAGCGCCAGCATGCGCTCAGCTTCGGCTGCGGCCATGCCGGCCATCGGCTCGTCGAGCAGCAGCATGCTGGCGCCCGAGGCGAGCGCCAGGCCGAGCTCGAGTTGCCGCCGTTCGCCATGGGCGAGCGCACCCGCCGGCGTCTCGGCCCGGGCCGAGAGGCCGATGGCGTCGAGCGTGCCGCGCGCGGCGGCAAACAGCACCGCATCGGCGGCCACCGGCGCCCAGCAGCCCCAGCGCCGCCGTGCCCGCGCCTGCGCGGCCAGCGCCAGATTGTCGAGCACGCTGAACGCGGCGAACACGCTGCTGATCTGATAGGAGCGCCCGAGGCCGAGGCCGGCGCGCTGGTGCATGGCGACATGGGTGATATCGCGCCCGTCGAGATGAATGCTGCCGGCGTCCACGCGCTCGGCGCCGGACAGCAACTGCACCAGCGTTGTCTTGCCCGCGCCATTGGGGCCGATCAGCGCGTGGAGCTCGCCGGATTGGAGCTGGAGCTCGACGGCATCGACGGCGACGACGCCGCCGAAGCGCTTGCTGAGGCCGGAGATCGCCAGGCTGGGTGCGCTCATGCTTGCCGCCGCTGGCGCAGACCGGCCAGCCCGCCGGCAAGACCACTGGGCGCGAACAGCACGATCGCCAGCAGCACGACGCCAACGCCGAGCTGCCAATGGATCGTGTAGTCGCGCAGCACCTCCTCGATGATCAGCAGCACGGCGGCGCCGATCGCACCGCCCAGCAGGCGGCCGGCGCCGCCCAGGATGACCATGATCATCAGCGCGCCCGACTGCGTCCAATGCAGCAGGCTGGGACTGACCAGGCCGGTCAGGTTGGCGAGCAGCGCGCCACCGAGGCCGGCCAAGGCGCCGGCGATGATGAAGGCCGCCAGCTTGATGCGGTATGTGGGAAAGCCGAGAGCCTCCATGCGCGTCTCGTTGTCCCGCACGCCCTGGAGGGCGCGGCCCAGCTCGGCATTGATAAGACGGTGCAGGAACGCCAAGCTCGCCGCGAAGCACGCGAGCGCCACATAATAGAAGCTCAAGTCCGCCTTGAGATCGATGCCCGGCAAGAGCGCCGAGCGGCCGCCCAGGCTGAGCCCGTCGTCACCGCCGAGCAACTTGAGCGAGATGATCGCGTAGTAGGCCATCTGCGCAAAGGCGAGCGTGATCATGATGAAGTAGACGCCCGAGGTGCGCAGGCTGATCCAGCCGATGCCGAGCGCCAGCACCGCGCCGGCGAGCATGGCGATGGGCCAGGCGAGCCAGGCGCTGACGATGCCTGCTTGCATGAGCCCGGCGACGGTATAGGCGCCGATGCCGACGAAGGCCGCATGGCCGAAGCTGATCATGCCGCCGTAGCCGATCAGCAGGTTGAGGCTGCTGGCGATCAGCGCGAAGACGAGGATGCGGCTCGCGAGCACGATGTAGAAGGGCTGGTCCACCGCCAGGAGGCCGAGCGGAAGAACGAGGAGCAGGATGGCGCCGGCGAGCGCGAATCCGGGCCTAGCTGAAACGTGTAGTGCGCTCGTCATGCCGATCCGTCAGCCGCGCGCCGGGAACAGGCCGCGCGGGCGGAAATAGAGCACGGAGGCCATCAGCACATAGATCAGGATCGAGGCGAGCGCCGGCCCTGCTTCGGATGCAATGGTCGGCGGGAAGACATGGCGCAGCAGGCCGGGCAGGAAGGCGCGGCCGGCCGTGTCGATCAGCCCGACCAGCAGCGCGCCGACCAGCGCACCGCGGATCGAGCCGATGCCGCCGATGACGATCACGACGAAGGCGAGGATCAGGATGTTCTCGCCCATGCCGACCTGGACGGCGAGGATCGGCCCGAGCATGGCGCCGGCCAGCGCGCACAGGCCGGCGCCGATGGCGAAGACGAGGGTGAACAGGCGACGCGTATCGACGCCCATCACGTTGGCCATGTCGCGGTCGGATGCGCCGGCGCGCACGCGCATGCCAAGCCTGGTGTGGACGACCATCACGTAGAGGAGCAGCGCAACGGCGGCGCCGACCGCGATCACGGCAAGTCGGTAGGCGGGATAGCGGAACCCCTCGACTGGTTCGACCGGCCCGGCGAGTGCCTCCGGCATGTTCAGGAGGATCGGCTGGGCGCCCCAGATCATCCGCACGGTCTCGTTGGCGATCAGGATGAGCGCGAAGGTCGCGAGCACCTGATTGAGATGCGAGCGCCGGTAGAGTTGACGGAACAGCGAGACTTCGAGCGCGGCGCCGATGAGACCGGTGCCGATCATCGCCGCGCCGGCGCCGAGCAGGAAAGAACCGGTCGCCTCGATCACGGTCGCGGCCAGATAGGCGCCGATCATGTAGAGCGATCCGTGCGCCAGGTTGATCATGTCCATGATGCCGAAGACGAGCGTCAACCCGGCCGCCAGCAGGAACAGCATCAGCCCGAGCTGCACCCCGTTCAGGCACTGCTCGACGAAGAGAATGAGGGTCATGGGATGCGTTCGCGTCGGGCGGACGCCGAGGCGGTGGTGGGGACCTCATGGTTCGTACCAGGACGAACCGGGCCTTGCCCGAGGCTCACCATGAGGCAGACCTTAACGCGTTTTCGAAGCCTCATGCTGAGCCTGTCGAAGCATGATGGCCGCTGCCGCTTGATTCGACGTCAACCCATCTTGCACTTGGACGCGAAGGCGTCGCCATGGTCGGAGAAGATCTTGCCGACGGTGCGGTTGGTGATGCGGCCCGAGGCGTCCTTGACGACTTCGCGCAGGTAGTAGTCCTGGACCGGGTAATTGTTGTTGTTGAGGCGGAACTTGCCGCGCACGCTGTCGAACTTGGCCGTGCGCAGCGCCTTGGCGAGCGCGTCCTTGTCCTCGACCTTGCCCTGCACGGCCTTGATCGCCGCATCGAGCATCAATGCCGCGTCATAGGACTGGGAGGCGTACATGGTCGGCAGCCGCCCGTACTCCTTCTGGAAATCGGCGACGAATTTCTTGTTGGCCGGATTGTCGAGATCATGCGCCCATTGCGAGGAGTTGAGCACGCCGACGAGCTGCTCGCCGACCGCCTTGATCGTGTCCTCGTCGGCCGAGTAGCCGGGCGTGTAGAGCGGGATGTCCTTGGCGAGACCGGCGCTGGCGTACTGCTTGATGAAGTTGATGCCCATGCCACCCGGCAGGAAGAAGAACACGGCATCGGGCTTCTTGGCGCGGATGTCGGCGATCTCGGCTGCGTAGTCGAGCTGGCCGAGCTTGGTGTAGACCTCGTCCGCGTAGCCGCCCTTGTAGTAGCGCTTGAAGCCGTTGAGCGTTTCGCGCCCACCGGGATAGTTGGGCGCGATCAGGAACACGTTCTTCTTGCCGAGGTCCTGCACTTTCTGCCCCATGGCGCCCGGCACGTCCTCGTTCTGCCAGGAGGCGACGAAGAAGCGCGGATGGCACTTGTCGCCGGCATAGTCCTCGGGCCCCGTGTTGGGGCTGATGAAGATGGTGCCCGATTCGAGGATGCTCGGCAGCACCGGCAGCAGCACGTTGGAGAACACGACGCCGGTGATGACGTCGACCCGGTCTCGCTTGGTGAAGCGCTCGACGGCCTGGCGCGCCGTGTCGGGCTTCTGCTCGTCATCGACCACGGCGACCTCGGCCGCCAGTCCGCCGAGCTTGCCGCCGGCGTTCTTGACCACGAGGTTGAAGCCGTCGCGCATGTCGACGCCGAGCGCCGCGCCGGGGCCGGACAGCGTGCTCATGAAGCCGATCTTGACCTTGTCGGCCGCCGCGGCCGGAAGTGCCAGCGGCAAGGCGATGAGCGCAGCCGCGATCAAGCGTGTCATGTCAGGTGCCTCCTTGTTCGTCGTCCGCATATCGGACTTTGGTTCAACCTATCACAACCAGGCCTGCAGCACGTATTCGTAGGGCCCTTGCGCGTTCACGGCGTCGACGCGCTGGAGCTTGATGCGGAAGCCATCGCTCGTGCGCCGGAGATGGTGGACATAGGAGCCGGCGAAATGCCGCGTCGCATCGTGACGGAACTCCATGACGTGAAAGCGCGAGCGCACGACGAGTTCGCCGGTGCGCCTGTCGTCCGTCTCGATCGCGACATTGCCGATGAGATGGCTGGTTCCCCACGCCGTCATCTGCGACCAGGCGTGCGGATGCCGGAGCCGCTTCATGCGCACGGTCATCAGGTTGCGGTCTTCGTAGAAGATGCTGGGCACGCCATCGCCGGTCGTCTGCTCGGGCGAAGCGGGCATCCAATAGATGCCGTCCGCCGTGAACAACTCGATGAAGTCGTCCCAGCGCCGCCCGTCGAGCAATTCGGCCTGGCGGTAGAGGAAGCGCTCGACGGAACCAAGCAGGGCGCCGTCGGCAGCAGGCACCGACGCCTTGGCGCGCACGGCCGGTCGCCGGGCGGGAACGCTCCGCTTGGCGGGACGCGCCGCCTTCTTGCGCGGCGCTGCTTTCTTTTTCTTGGCCATCGATCGCCGTTCCTCAGGTCATGTATTGCGACCACGCGCGGAACTGGTTGCGCATGGGCGCCTCGCTGGTGCCGAGCTTCGATTTGATGACGCCGTCCTGCTCGTCGTCCTGGCCGGCGTTGCGGTGGAAGCTGACCCAGTCGCCGCCTTCCGAGGAGAGACCCTGGTGGCACTTCCAGAAATTCCACAAATCGTCCGCATTGACCATGGTCGAGGGCGAGTTGACGAGATTGTAGTAGCCAAGCGCGCGGCGGTAGATCGCCTCGGGTGCACCCTTGAGGCGGAAGTGCCAGATCTCGGTCAGCGTCTTGTCGACGCCTAGCGGGCGCACGGCGCGCAGTTGCTGCAGGGGCGGCTGGACCGACAGGCCAGGATAGAGCAGCACGTGATGGATGCCGACGTTGAGAATCTCCTCCATGCGCTTCTCGCCATAGGCCTTGGTCATCAGGCGCTCGTACTCGAGCGTGTCGGGATCGCGCGGCCTGAGGCCCATATAGGCCTGGAGGATGCAGTGGCCGTGCGGGTAGTTGATGGTCTGCACGCCGTCCCATTTGGGCAGCGGCAGCGAGAAGGCCGACAGGAAGTGGTAGTCGAGCGGCGCCTTGCCGGAGCGCCGCTTGATGTCGTCTTCGACCTCGAGCGCCGCCTTGCCGGTCGATTCATGCGTGATCGAGGGATGCACCGCGTCGAGCTGGTTCTCCAGGAATATCTTCCAGTTCGACTGCTGGATGACGCGGAAGCAGTTGGGCACGACCTCGACCTCGCCGGCGGGCGCCCGGTCGCACATGTCGTCGAAGGCGATCTTGGCCGGCCCCAGCCAGTCGGTCAGCGAGGCGCCCTCGGCGGCGAGGCTGGCGAAGACGAAGCCGCGGTAGGACGCGACGCGCGGCGCCGGCTTGATGTGGCAGGCCGGGTCGTCGACGCTGAGCCGCGTGCCCTGATAGCCCTGGGCGAGCGGGATCGCCTTGACCTTGCCGTCCATGTCGAACTGCCAGCCGTGATAGGAGCAGATCAGCTGCTTGTCGGCATGGCCGAAGCGCTCGCTGCAGATCATGTTGCCGCGATGCGGGCAACGGTTGTAGAGCACGTGCACCTTGCCGTCATCGGCCCGCGTCATGATCATGGGCTGACGGCCGATCTGCACCGTCCAGTAGTCGCCCGGCGACTTGACCTGGCTCTCGTGACCGACATAGGTCCACACCTTGTGGAAGATGCGGTCCATTTCGAGCTCGAAGATGTCGGCGTCGGTATAGACGGTGCGATGCACGCGGTCCGGCTCGACAGTGCGGGCAAGATCGGTCAAGAGCGGGTTACGCATGAACATGCCTCCTGTCTGCTTTCCGCGCGCGGCGGCTTGTCGGTCTTGCGCCGAGCGACGCCGAAAATCGCTTCATTCTAATCATGGGGACCGAGCCACAGCAAAGCGGCTTGAACGCCTGTTTCGTGAGTCGCCTCAACGACAAAGGGCTTGGCCGCCGGCCAAGCCCTTTGTCGTTGAATGGTGGAGCAGAGGAGGATCGAACTCCCGACCTTCGCATTGCGAACGCGACGCTCTCCCAGCTGAGCTACCTTCCGTCTCACCTTCGCTCGCCGTAAGAACAAATTAAATCAGCCTGCTACGCGAAATGTACCGCAACTAGTGGGACGTGTCATCAACGTGATTGAAGAGAATTCAGTGTGACAGGTGTGACAACGGTGTGGCGGATCAACGGACGCGAGTTCAGATTCAAAACTCCTCTTATCCTATGCGCTCCTAGGGGGCGAATTTGACGAACCCCCGGGGGAAAAAAATGGGCTTGCTGACGGATCGCTAAGTTCGCCTCCGATGAGCACAATTTTTTTGGAATTTCATTCGGGACACAGTTGCACGGTTGCGTGCGTTTCGGATGTGTCCCAGGGCTGTTCAACGCTCATCACATGAAGCGCAGTGAACGGATGGCGTTGAGTCCGCCGATGGCGAGGCGATAGCGGGCGTCGGTGACGTTGTCGACGCCGTTGTGGCGCAGAATGTTGGCGGCGAA
>VGDO01000036.1 GCA_016869645.1 Alphaproteobacteria bacterium | reverse complement strand
GGTAGTTGCCGACGCGGTACCAGGGCCGGCCCTGCTCGTCCGTGCCGAATTCCGGCCCGTGCCGGCCGGCCGCGCCATTGGTGGCGTCGAGCCGGCAATGGGCGTGCAGATCGATGACCTTGGCATTGGCTATTCCGGGGGCGATACCGGGCATGGGGCGTCCTTCGTGCTGGGATCGTGTCGCTTATAGGCATTTGCCGCGTGCGGGGCAATCGGGCGCGATCATTTGACCCGGCTGCCTTGCGCGGCTACTGATTTGCGCATAGGTGACAGGAGCGACGATGGTCCAGAGCACAGAAAATCCGGTTCGCGAATGCGCCGCGGCGCTGGTCGATGCGATCGGGCGCTGCGGCAACGACGTCGACCGGCTGCGCCAGGCGTTCAAGGCGCCGATGGCGCGCCTGATGGCGCGGCCCGACCTTCTGTCGATGGGCATCCCGCGCCAGGGCAACAACGTCGCCTTCTCGCAATACCTCTACTATGACGGCCAGCTCTCGATCCTGCTTTACCAGGTGCCCAAGGACAAACCGATCCCGGCCCACGATCACGGCATCTGGGAGACCGTGTTCGTCTATCGCGGCCGTCTCAAGCATGTCGTCTACCAGCGCATGGATGACGGCACCAAGCCGGGCTTCGCGGACCTCAAGCCCGTCGACGACCGCGTGCTCGAGCAGGGCGACATGGCGCTGGTGGCGCCGCCGCACGACATCCACAGCTTCACCGGGCTGACCGACGAGACCTTCGGCATCACGGTCGTCAATGGCGCCTACAAGCCGGATCGGCACTATTACAATCCGACTGAGAAGACCTATCAGGTGAAAGGCCAGCTCAATGCCCGCTGAGGCGGGCATGCGCTCGGCCCTCGTCACCGGCGCCGGCGGCGAGCTCGGCGCCGTCATCGCCGCGCGGATTGCCGACGACGGCTATCGCGTCGCGCTGCTCGACAACGATCATGCGCGCGCCAAGTCCGAGGCCGGGAAGATCGAGGGCGCGATCGCGCTTGCCGCCGACATCGCCGACGAGAAATCGGTCGATGCGGCCCTGGCCGAATTTCTGAGCGCGTTCGGCGGCGCGCCCGACGTGCTGGTCAACAATGCCGGCATCGTGCGCTTCGGCGGTTTCCTCGAGCACAGCGTCGCCGACTATCGCCGCGTGGTCGACGTCAATCTGACCGGTACTTTCATCGTCTCCCAGGCGGTCGCGCGCCGCATGGTGAAGAGTCACGAAACGGACCGGCGCCAGCGCGCGATCATCAACGTGACCTCGCTCAACGCCGTGGCGGCCAGCCCCGATGCCGGCGCCTATCCCGCGACCAAGGCGGCACTCGCCAATCTGACCGAGCACATGGCGCTGTCCTTGGGAAAGCATGGCATCCGCGTCAACGCCGTCGGACCCGGCTTCATCGACGCCGGCATGTCCAAGCCGATCTATGCCGACCCTGCGGCGCGCGCCGCGCGCAGCGCCGCGGTGCCGATCGGCCGGCTGGGCACCGCCCAAGACGTGGCTGAGCTCGTGGCTTTCCTCGCCTCGGACCGGGCGGGCTATATCAACGGCCAGCACATCCTGGTCGATGGCGGCGTGTTCTGCAGCTTGAAGCTGCACCTGCCGCGCAAGGCGCCGGCGGCGAGGAACTGAGCCGGATGGCGCGCAACCTGCTGCTCACCGGCGGCATCGGCCATCCTTTCGCCGACGCGGCGCCTGCGCTGGCGACCATCCTCGATTCGGCCGGCATCGATTCCGAGATCACGACCGACATCGAGGACGGGTGCGCCCGATTGCCGTCGGGCGGCTTCGACCTCGTGACGGTCTATGCGTTGCGCTGGCGCATGCTCGACAACGAGAAATACGCGCCCCATCGCGCCCAATGGGGCTTCAGCCTGTCGTCGGCGTCGCGCCAGGCGCTGACGGATCACGTGACGAAGGGTGGCGGTCTCTTTGCCGTGCATACGGCGGCGCTCTGCTTCGACGACTGGCCGGAGTGGCGCGCGCTCGCGGGCGGCGTGTGGATCTGGGGCCAGTCCTTTCATCCACCGCGTGGCGATGCCGCAGCGCGCGTGACCGACAAGCCACACCCGATCACGTCTGATGTGGTGCCCTTCGACACGGTCGACGAGGTCTACAGCAACCTGTCCCTTGCGGCCGATGTCGTGCCGCTGATGACGGCGCGCGCCGGCAACGGCGGACCCGATGCAAAGGATTGGCCCATCCTGTGGGCGCGCCAGGTCGGGCGCGGTCGCGCGGTCTACGACGCGCTCGGCCACGACCGCGTGGCGCTCGAGCAACCCACTCATCAAAGGATTCTGCGGCGGGCCGCGCTCTGGGCGCTCGGCCGGGCCGACGCCGAGATCAGCGCGGCGTAGCCGCCGATACGGTTCCCGGTCGGCGCCACGACGTGATGGCGACGATCGCCAGCAGGAGCACGCCGAGCCCGTCCGTGATCAGCCCCGGGAAGATCAGGAGCGAGCCGCCGACCAGTGCGGCAGCGCGCTCCCACAGATGGAGCTCCGACCGCCAATAGCCGATCAAGGCAAACGAGACCCCCAGAATTCCGACCATGGTCGTGACGCCGGCGATCAAGATCTCCAGCATGTCGCCCTGCAGCAGCAGTGCGGGCGAATAGACGAACATGAAGGGCACGATCAACGCCGGCAGCGCCATGCGCGTGGCCAGGAACGAGACGCGCATGCCATTGTCGTTGGCGATGCCGGCGGCGACATAGCAGGACACCGCGGTCGGCGGCGTCAGGTCGGAAATCACGCCGAAATAGAACACGAAGAGGTGAGCGGTCAGCAGCGGCACGCCCATCTTGGCAAGCGCCGGTGCCACGAGGATCGCGACAATCAGATAGGTCGCCGTGGTCGGCAGGCCGGTGCCGAGCAGGATTGCGGCGAGCGCGGTCAGCAGCAGGAGCGAGATCAGCGTGCCGCCGGAGTAGCTGATGATCAGCGAGGTGAACTTGAGACCGAGACCCGTCAGGTCGGTCACGTTCATGACGACGCCGACGATGGCGCAGGCGGCGGCGATCATCACGGCCGAGCGCGAGGACTCTTCCAGCGCTTCGATGACCTGGCCGAGATCGATGCGGCGCCGCGCCACGAGCTCGCGCAGCAGCCAGACGGGCAGGAAGGACGCGATGGCCCAGGCGGCGGCACGGGCGGGCGAGATCTGCTCGACCGCAAGGAAATAGATCAGCACGGCGACCGGCACGAGGAAATGCCAGCCCTGGCGCATGGTGTCGCCGACCGTCGGCAGGTCCTCGCGCTTGGCGCCGACCAGGCCCTGGCGCGCCGCCTCGAGATCGGCGGTGACGAAGAGAGAGACGAAGTAGAGGACCGCGGGGATGAACGCCGCCTTGGCGATCTCGAAATAAGGAATCGCCAACAGGTCCGCCATGATGAAGGCGGAGGCACCCATGATCGGCGGCGTGATCTGGCCGCCGACCGAGGCGGCGGCCTCGAGCGCCGCCGCGACGCGCGGCTTGTAGCCGCTGCGGATCATGGTCGGGATGGTGACGACGCCGACGGCCGCGGCATTGGCCGGGCCGGTGCCGGTGATGGTGGCGAACAGCGCGCTGGCGAAGATCGAGACCTTGGCGGCCGAGCCACGCGCCGTGCCGATGATCGCCTGGGCGAGGTTGATGAAGAAATCGCCGCCGCCCATGCGCATCATGAAGGCGCCGAACAGCACGAAGACATAGATATAGGTGGCGCTGGCGCCTGTTGCCGTGCCGAAGATGCCTTCGAGGCGGATATAGAGCGACGAGATGACCTGCGAATAGTCGAAGCCGGGATGGCCGAGGAGACCCGGCAGAGAGGGGCCGACGAATGCGTAGACGAAAAAGACGAGCGCGACGACAGCCAGAGACGTGCCTGCCGTTCGCCGGACCGCTTCCAGCAGCAGGAACAGCAAGATGGTTCCGTTGACGATGTCGAGCACCGTCGGATCGATCACTCTGAAAATCTCGGGATTGGTGAACTCGACCGCCGCATAGACGGTGACGAACACGCCGGCAATCGCGGCGAGCCAGCGGCTCATCAGCTCCCAGCGACCGAGGGCATATCCCGATGGCGAGATCAGGAACAACAGCGACAGCGCGAACGCAAGGTGGACGCTCCGCTGTATCATCGGCGAGAAGACGACCGTGAAGGCCGTGTAGAGGTGGAACCCCGCCATGGCCAGCGCGATCGCTTTTGCCGCCACGCTGGTCACGCGGCCTGATGAGCGATCCGCCGACGGAAGCTCCTCAGCCACCTTGCACCTCTCCCCCCCGACGGCCGGGAAGCGACTCGCTGCCCGGCCGCAAGTGACTCGCTGGTCCTATTTCAACAGGCCCTTCTCACGAAGATAGCGCTCCGTGCCGGCATGAAGCTTGAAGCCGGGGAACTTGGCCGTGTTCTCCGCGGTCGACGAGTTCGCCGCCTTGAACGCCGCAACCAGCTCGTCATGCCTGTCGCCGATCACCTTGGCGATCTGGTAGGCCGTTTCCTCGGGAAAATCGACATGGGTCGCGACATAGAACCATTCGGTGAAGGTCTGGACGTCCTGCGCCTTGTCCTTGAGCGCATGGGCATACCAGTTCTTCTCGATCGTGTAGGGCGTGTACCAGTCGTATTTGACGCGCAGCTTGTCGATTTCGGCGAGCGAGAGCGGAACGATACGGACGCCACGCGGATGAGTGGCGAGCTCTGTCACCTGCGGGCAGGGCAGCGGGCACAGGAAGCCGACGGCGTCGACCACATTGTCCTTGTAGGCATTCACCGCCTCGCCCTTGCCGAGGTAGTCGAGCCGGTAGTCGCCTTCCTTGCCGCCGAGCGACTCGACCATGCGCAGGAAGGACGCGGAGTCGCCGCCCGCCTTGATGCCGATCGACAGGCGCTTGCCCTTGAGATCGGAGAAGGACTGGATCGGGGAATTGACCGGGACCAGCATGTGATAGGGGATGGTGAACATGGCGAACAGCGTGCGGATGCGCGAGTTGGTCATCTTCTCCTTGCCGAACACGGCCTGGGCATCGCCCGGGCTGGCGCCGGCCACCTGCACGCCGCCGCGCTCGAGCAGCGCAATGTTCTCGGTCGATCCGCCCGAGCGCGCGCTCGCTTCCATGCCGGGAATGTACTTGTTGAGCATGGACGACAGCGCGGCGAAGTAGAGATAGGCCGTGCCGCCGGCTGACGATCCCGCCATCACCAGGCGGTTCTGCGCGGCGGCGGGCGCCGCTCCGATCGCGGATATCAGCAGCGCGGCAGCGGCGAGCGACGTCATGGTCTTGATCGACATGTTTCTCTCCCCAGATTGACCCGATGTTGCGTTGAGAGGCTTGGACTCGAGCGCCTAGACCGGCACGGTTCCCTTCACGACGACGCGCATGAGCACGCGCCGATGGCGCTCGAGCTCGTAATTGGCGACCGCGCGGTGGACCAGGCAGCGATTGTCCCACAGCACGAGATCGTTCGGCCGCCATTGGTGCGTGTAGATGAAGCGCGGCTCGGTCGCGTGAGCGAGCAGCCGGTCGAGCATCGCGCGGCTCGCCGTCGCGTCCATGCCCTCGATGTGCGAGCAGTACATGCCGATGTAGAGGCACTTGCGCCCCGTGTCGGGATGGGTGCGCACGAGCGGATGGGTGACCGGCGGCGTCGCTTCGCGTTCAGCTGCGGTGAGCGGCCGGTCGCCCGTGCTGACCCGCATGTGCTCGAAGCTGTGCACCACCTTGAGGCCGGCGATCTCGGCCTTGGTCGCTTCCGATAACGCGTCATAGGCGGCCGTCATGTCGGCGAACTGCGTGTCGCCGCCGCTCGGCGGCAGCTCGAGCGCCAGCAGCATGGTCAGCAGCGACGGCACGGCCTGGTAGGCCTTGTCCGTGTGCCAGTTGAAGTTCGACTTGAGATAGGGGTCGGCCGAGGGCCGACCGTCCGCGCCGAAATTGGTGATCTCGTGCACCGCTTCGAGCAGCGAGCCATCGGTTTTGCGGAAGATGTTGCCCTCGACCTCGCCAAAGATGCCGGCGAAGTCGGCGAGCCTCGCCTTGTCGAGATGCTGATCGCGAATGACGAGCACGTGATGGGTGCGGAATGCGTCGAGCAGCGCCACGCGATCGCGCGCGGCGATCTTCTGGCTCAGGTCGATGCCGGTGCACGAGGCGCCGAGTCCGCCCGGCATCGGGCTGACGGTCAGCTGCGCCGGCCTGCGCTGTCCTGTCGCAGTCGGCCGTGCCGGTGCAATCCCATGCGATTCGGTTGGCATGCCATGCTCAAATTCGATGTGAAACGATTCATGGCATACGCGATATTGGTATAGAACTAAAAAGTGGGCCATCCAGTGGGATGGCGCGCGATCATGACGGAGGCACAGGCCATGCCATTGGACCGCGGCGTCGGCGTTCGCGAGCGCGATCTTCCCTGGGTCGATATTGGCGTCAGGCCGGGCTACAAGCAGCGTTACAAAGGGTTTTTCGACAAGAGCCGCGGCATCGGCGCGCGCATCGGCAGCCTCTATGCCGACCCTTATTACCTGTCGCCACGCCACCGCCACACCTTCCAGCAGGTCCGCTACGTCGTCGAAGGCAAAATGAAATACGGCCGGGAGATCTACGGGGTCGGCGACTGCCTCTATCTGCCCGAGGGCGTGCCCTATGGGCCGGTCAAGCCGGTCACCGAGGCCGAGGGCGGCGCCGACCAGATGCATTTCGTCGACATCCAGTTCATGGGGCCGTCGCAGATCCCCTATCCCGATCCCGATGATGTGGTGAACGCCCAGCGCGAGCTGGCCAAGACCGGCACCTTCGAGGAAGGCATCTATACCTTCCCCAACGGGCGCAAGCGCGACGCCTACGAGGCGATCCTGGAGAAGCTGACGGGCAAGCCGATCGAGTATCCGCCGACGCGGCTGACCAACTACGTCGTCATGCGCTCGCCGGCCTATCCCTTCGTGCCGCATGAGCGGCTGAAAGGCGTGCAGCAGAAGCATCTCGGCTATTTCTTCGAGAGCGGTCCCAACATCAAGCTCATGTCGATTGCCGCGGGGTCATCGATCCCGGCCGGCAAGCCCGAGGGACACCGCGCTTTGTTTCTCGTCTCGGGCGAAGCGCAGTTCGAGAACCAGACCTTCGATCCCTTGTCCTATTTCATGTTCCCGAGTGGCGAGCCCCATGCCGCCCTTGAGGCGCGCAAGGACACCGAGCTGCTGGTGATCGGCTGGGCGCCGCAGGGCGAGACCGTGCCGTTCGAGCAGTTCTGATCGGACCGGACAGACGGCCGTGAAGCTCGGAACCTTTGCCCCTCCGGGCAAGCCCGGCTGGCGTGCCGCCGCGTTCTTGCCCGGCGACAAAATTCTCGACCTCGCCGCCGCCGCGGAGACCATGCGCGCCAAGGGCCGCCACCTCGATGCCGCATCCATCGAAAGTCTCACGCGGGGTGCCGCCGGTGGCACCTGGCTCGACCGATCGGGAATCGCGCTGGCGCGCGCCATCGTCGCGGCGGAGCGCGACTGGCCGGAGAGCGCGCTCGTCGAGCAGTCCACGATCAAGATCGGCCCGCCGGTGCCGGCGCCGCGCACCTTCATCGCCGCCGGGCGCAATTACATGGACCATCTGCGCGAGGGCCAGAAGATCTGGGCGGCGCGCGGCAAGACGGTCGAACAGGCGAGCTTCCCGACCGCTTTCATCAAGCTGGGCTCGAGCATCACGGCCCAGGGCGATCCGATCCTGCTGCCGGTCGGCGTCGACAATGTCGATTACGAGATCGAGTTGTGCGTCGTCATCGGCCACCGGGCACACCGCGTGTCCGAAGCCGAAGCCCTCAACTACGTCGCGGGCTATACCGTGTGCAACGATGTCGGCGCGCGCCGCATCCAGCGCGCCGAGATGGAGCACCAGATCGGCATCGTCATGGCGAAGAACTTCAAATCCTTCGCGCCGCTGGGCCCATGGATGGTCACGGCTGACGAGATCCCCGATCCACAGACCTTGGATGTCAGGCTGACCGTGAACGGCGACGAGCGCCAGCACGCGAATACCTCGGACATGATCTTCAGCGTCGCCAAGCTCGTGTCCTACTGGTCGGCGCTCGGTCTCGAGCCGGGCGACATGATCACGACCGGCACACCGGCCGGCGTGGCGCTGGCGCGGCCCGATCCCGCGCCCTTCTATCTCAAGGATGGCGATCTCGTCGAAGCCACGATCGAGCGCATCGGCACGCTGGCCAACCCGGTGCGGCAAGCCCGGGAATGAGAATGGCGCGGGAATGAGAATGGCGCGGCGATGACCGAGCGCCGGCCGAAGCTCATCTATTTCGCCGAGCGACACCCCGGCTTCGATTCTGAGAGCTTTACCCGCCGCTGGCGCCAGCATGCGCGACTCGGCATGAGCATGGCGCGCTGGGTCAACATCCACCGCTATGTCCATTGCGATCCGATCGACGCCGACCTGCCTGCCAGCGTAACGCGCCGCGCCGCAGATGGCGTGGCGCTCCTGTGGTACCGCAGCCAGGCGTCGCGGCAGCGCCACATCTCCGACCAGGAAGCGCGTGCGATCATGAAAGGCGACGAGGCCGAGACCTTCGCGCGGCCGGTCGCAGACGTCTCGATCATGGTCGACGAGACGGTCCATCGACCGGCGCCCGTGCATGCGGCGACGTTGTTCCTGCTCTACCTTCGCAGGCCCGGCATCACGGCCGCTGACTTCACCCGATATCGGCGCACTGCATTGCCAGCGCGGATCGCGCGCGCTTTTCCTGCGATTGGCTACACGCAGAACGTCCCGGCGGAGCCGAGGACCACGGCCGGGCTCGCCGTCGACGGCATCGATGAGATCGCGGTCAGCGAGCCGGCAAGACTCGATCTCGAGGCGCTCGGCGAGGTGCTCGCATCGGTCGACATGGCGGACATGTCGGGACTTTGGGCGCGCCAGATGCCGCTCTTCCAGGCGGGCGAGGAATGACGCCGCCTATTCGTAGGCTTCCATGGCCGCGTGAGTGAAGGGCGTGATCTCGTCATAGGCGCCGCGCCGGATCTTCTCGGGCCACTGAGCGTCCGCCAGGATGGCGCGCGCCACGGCGACCAGGTCGAAATCGCCCTGGCTCATGCGCTCCAGAACGGTGCCGATATCGGTCACCTTGGCGTCGACATTGTCGGGACGCCGATAGACCTTGGACTGGTGCGGCTGGTCGAGGCCGACGCTGCCGACTGCGATGACCGGCTTGCCCGAGAGCCGTCGCGTCCAGCCGGCGAGGCAGAGATCCGAGCCGGCAAAGGCCGGCAGCCAGAAGCGCCGCGCGCTGACGTCGAAGACATCGACTCCGGCCGCAACCAGCGTCCGGAGGATGATGCCGAGCTCGTCGGGCGTCCGGGCGATGCGCGCCTCGTAGTCGTTCTGCTTCCACTGCGAGAAGCGAAACACGATGGGAAAGTCCGGTCCGACCTCGTGCCGGATCGTCTCCAGCACCTGGACCGCGAAGCGGCAGCGGTTCTCGATCGAGCCGGCGTATTCGTCCTGGCGGCGGTTGGTGGCCTCCCAGAAGAACTGGTCGATGAGGTAGCCGTGCGCGGCGTGCACGGCGACGCCGTCGAAGCCTGTCTCGCGCGCGGCGCGCGCGCCGCGGCCATAGGATTGCGCGATCTCGGCCATGTCGGCCTGGTTCATCGCCTTGACCGTGAGGATGCCATCCTTGGCCACCTCGCAGGGGCCGTAGCCGGGCACCTGGGGATCGGGCGCCATGCCACGCTCGCGCAGTCCGCCGACATGCCAGAGCTGCGGAATCATGGCCGCCCCTTCGGCATGGACGCCGGCGAGCACGTCGGCCCAGCCGGCCAGCGATTCCGCGCCGAAGAAGTGCGGCACATTGGCATAGGCGCTGGCGCCGGGATGGTCGATATAAGTGCCCTCGGTGACGACCAGGCCGACACCGCCTGCGGCGCGTCGGCGGTAATAGGCCGCGACATTGGCGCCGGGCACGCCGCCGGGCGAGCGGCGCCGCGTCATCGGACCCATCACGATGCGATTTCTGAGCGTCGTCGCGCCGAAGGCCAGAGGACGGAACAGCAGCTCGACCGATTGCGATGTCATGAAACGTCTATCATCCGCACAGGCCGGCATGGCAATGGCAAACCGGTGGTCCGTCAAGCCTTGCATGCAATTGTATTTCCGGCGCAGCACCCATAGTCTCGCGCTTCTGTCATTGCAGTCATGCAGCGGGAGTGACCCATGCGGGTTGGTTTCGTCGGGCTCGGCTTGATGGGCCTGCCCATGGCACGCAACCTCTTGCGCGCCGGCCATGAGCTGGTTGTGTACAGCGCCAGCGCCGACGCGCGCGCGGCGATCGTTGGCGACGGCGCCAAACTTGCGCGCTCCGTGCGCGACATCGCAGCCGATGTCGAGGTGTTCTGCGCCTGCCGCGTCACGCCCGAGCAGTCGCGCGAGGTCTTTCTCGGCCCCGACGGCGTGATGGCGTCGGGCGCAAGCGGTCTGCTGTGTGTCGATTTTGCAACCGTCGACCCGGCGACGTCGCGCCAGATCGGCACGGCGCTGGCCGCCAGTGGCATCGGCTTCATCGATGCGCCGATCAGCGGTGGGCCGCCCGCCGCCAAGGCCGCCTCGCTCAGCATCATTGCCGGTGGGTCGGATGCCGACATGGCGCGCGTCAAGCCGCTGTTCGACGTCATGGGCAAGCACGTCTACCACATGGGCCCCGTCGGGGCCGGCGTCTCCGCCAAGCTGTGCAACAACATGATCACGATCACGACCCATGCGCTGCTCGCCGAGGCGCTCGTGTTCGGCGTCAAGTCGGGCATCGATCCGCACAAGCTCTACGAGGCGCTGCGCGGCAGCTCGGCGCGCAGCAACACGCTGGAGCGCGTCTTCCCCAATCACTTCCTGCCGCGCGACTTCACGGCGGCGGCGTCGATCACCACGATCAGCAAGGATCTCGGCTGCGCGATCGAGGCGGCCGCGGCGCTCGGCGTGGCGCTGCGCCTGCCCAATGCCGCCATGGCGCTCTATCGCGAGGCCGCCGCGCAGGGGTTGAGCGACCGCGACATTGCCGCCGTGCTGCTGCCGATCGAGCAGGCCGCCGGTATCGCGCCGGCACCGTCCCGATGACCGCGTCGGAGCGCCCCGTGGCGCTGATCACCGGCGGCGCGCGCGGCATCGGGCTCGCCACGGCGTTCAACCTGCTCGGCCGCGGCTTCCGCGTCGCTGTCGCCGATCTCGATGCGCCAGCCGAGGGCGATCTCGCCGGGCTTGCGCAGCGGAGCGATCTGGCAAGCGTTGTCGTCGACGTGACCGACAGCGCATCCGTCGATCGCATGGTCGCGCGCGTGATCGAGATGCACGGCCGGCTCGACGGGCTGATCAACTGCGCCGGCTACAACCGTCACCAGACCGTAGCCGACCTCGAGGATGCGACCTGGCAGAAGCTGGTCGACGTTCATCTCGGCGGCGCCTTGCGCTGTTGCCGCGCCGCGCACGCGGCGCTGAAGCGCAGCAGTCAGGGCGCCGTCGTCAATTTTTCCTCGATCGCCGCTCATGTCGGCCGCCCCCGGCGCGCACCCTATTCGGCCGCCAAGGCCGGGCTCGAGGCGATGACCCGCACGTTGGCCGTCGAGTGGGCCGCCGACAACATCCGCGTCAATGCCGTGGCGCCGGGCGTGATCTGGACGCGCATGGTCGAGGACAACATCAAGCGCGGCGCCGTCGATCGCGACAGCCTGATCCGCAACATTCCGCTGGCACGCTTCGGCACGGCCGAGGAGATCGCGTCCGCCGTCGGTTTCCTGATATCGCGCGAAGCGGCCTATGTGACGGGGCAGACCCTGGTCGTCGACGGCGGCGCCACGATCAATGGCAATTGGTGATGGGCATGAGCGTTTCGGATGCACCGCTGTTTCCCTTCAAACGCTCGCGGCCGTTCGATCCGCCGGAGCTCTACGCGCGCGCGCGCGCCGAGCGGCCGGTCTTCCCGGTCACGCTGTGGAACGGCCAGCGCGCCTGGCTGCTGACGCGCCAGCAGGAATTCCGCGCGGTGCTGACCGACCCGCGCTTCAGCGGCGAATTCGCGCGTCCGGACTTCCCGGCCGTGACCCAGGCGCGCGTCGCCATCGACAAGGGCGAGCGCGCCTTCGTGGGCATGGACAACCCGCGCCACGGTCACTACCGGCGCATGTTCACCAAGGAATTCACCGCACGCCGCATGAACGCATTGCGACCCAGGGTCGAGGCAATCACCGCCGACTTGCTTGACGCCATGGCGAAGAAGGGCGCCCCGGTCGATCTGGTCGAAGCGCTGGCGGTCGAGCTGCCATCGCTCGTGATGTGCGAGCTGTTCGGCTCTCCTTACGAAGACCACACCTTCATCATGAACTGCGCAGCCGGCCGCCACGGTCTCAAGCAGAGTCCCGAGGAAGCGCACCGCACGGCGCGGGCACTCGTCGACTATTGCCGGCGCCTGATCGAGTCCAAGGAGAAGAGCCCGGCCGACGACATGCTGAGCCGCGTCATCGCCGAGCATGTCGTGACCGGCGCGCTCAGCCGGGAGGACCTGGCAGAGATCTGCTCGATGATCCTGCGCGCGGGGCACGACACGACGACCAACATGATCGGGCTCGGCACCATGCTGCTGCTCCAGCATCCCGACCAGCTGGCGGAGCTCAAGCGCGACGCCAGCCTGGTCGACAGCGCGGTCGAGGAGCTGCTGCGCTTCCTCGCCCCGGTACAGTTCGCGCCGCGCCGCGTGGCGCTCGAGGATGTCGAGATCGGCGGCGCGCTGATCCGCAGGGGCGAAGGCGTGTTTGCGCTGACGCCGTCCGCCAACCGGGACGAGGCGGTGTTTGCATCGCCCGACACGGTCGATCTGCACCGCGACGCATCCCAGCATCTGACCTTCGGCTACGGCATCCACCAATGCCTGGGGCAGGGGCTGGCCCGCATCGAGCTGCAGGTGGTCTTTGCCATGCTGTTCGAGCGGTTTCCGAACTTGCGGCTGGCCGTTCCCGCCGAGCAGATTCCGTTCAAGGACGACATGCAGATCTATGGCGTCTACCGGCTGCCGGTGGCGTGGTAGACGAAGGGGCGTGGTAGAAGGGTGCGATGAACTTCCGCATCAGGATCGACGAGAGCATCTGTATTGGCGCCGGCCGCTGCGTCGACCTGGCGCCCGAGCTGTTCGACCAGCGCGAGAATGACGGCATCGTCGTGCTGCTCCAGGCCGAGCCCGATCAGGCGCTCTACGACAAGGCCGTGCGCGCAGCTGCCCAATGTCCGGCGCGCGTGATTGTCATCGAGAGTCCGAAGCCGTGACGTGCCGCTTCAGGGCGAGAAGCCCTTCTGCTGCAGGCATAGTCTGTAAGAAGGCTCCCAGGCGATGACGTAGCGCACCTTCTCGTGATGGGAGCAGCGCGGCGCGCCGTTCGGCTCGAGGCGGAAATGCAGCAGCGGCCGGCCGGTATGCCAGGTATAGCTGACCGGGCTGCAGGCCGGCTCCAGCAGCGACGCACGGGCATGCGCGGCGCAGGCCATCTTGGCCTCCTGAATCGGTGGCGTGTCGGTGTCGCTCCAGGTCGGCACGCCGCAGCCCGTCAGGAGCAGGACAATCGTCGCAGCGAAAATCGCTCTCATAGCGCCGCCGAGAAGAACCAACCGATCCTCGATCCAACGCGCCGCTTTGTCGAGCGGTTCCTGGACCGTGATTGGTTCAGATTGAATCGCCTCCTGAGCCTCGGGCGAAGCCCGGTTCGCCCGGGTACGAAGGGGGCGATTGCATCTGAAACGTGAGAATCACGCTTCCGCATTGAAGCATTGCTTCAATGTGGCATGACCGCGCCCATGTCAGGACCAGCCGAGGAAGGCTGAGAAATCCTCGAGCGGAGCGCGCTCTGTCTCGAGCCTGTTCTCCGGCGCGTCGGGATCGGCATAGCCGAGCGACATGCCGCACACGACCGACTCGTTCTCTCCGATCGGCAGAATCTCGCGCAGCACCTGGTGGAAGGGCGCAAACGCCGCCTGCGGGCAGGTGTCGAGGCCGTGGCCGCGCGCCGCGGTCATCACGGCCTGCAGGAACATGCCATGGTCGAGCCAGCTGCCGCGCTCGAGCCGTCGGTCGATCGTGAAGATCATGCCGACCGGCGCATCGAAGAAGACGAAGTTCCGCCCGTGCTGGCGGTGCATCTTGTCCTTCTCGCCGCGCTTGATGCCGACGAGGCCGTAGAGATCCCAGCCGATCTTGCGCCGGCGCGCCAGGTAGGGCTCGAAGAACGCGACCGGATAGTAACGGTACTCGGCGCGATAGGTGCCTTCCGGCGCATCATGCGCCACGAGCAGCGCCTGGCTGACGCGCTCGCGAACGGCGCCGGTCAGCACATAGACCTTCCACGGCTGCATGTTGGTGCCGCTCGGCGCGCGCGCCGCGACGGTGAGAATCCGCTCGACCAGGCTGCGCTCGACCGGTCGCGGCAGGAAGGCGCGCACCGAGCGGCGCGAGGTGAGGGCGGTCTCGACGGCGGATGGGTTGGCCAGTCCGGCGTGTGGAGCACCGTTCCCGTTCGTTGTTGAGTGCGTCAAGGCTTCATTCCGTTCGATGTCGATCTCCTGATGCGATGCGTGCTTGCCGAAACCAGATGACGTGCGGTCGGGATGCCGGATTGATATTTCACCATGAGAATATTCGTTTACTAGAGCTCATGCGGAGCGCTAGGATCGGCGCATCGCCGAAAGGGACCGTTCAGGCCAACGGAACGGGCGATGCGGGCGGAAACTTTCTCGCATTTTCAACTGGTTGATACGGACAAGCTAGGCCAGCCTGTTGTTTGGCGTTGTCGTTTGCATGCGGCGCGGGGAGGGAGACAAGAGTGCTTCGCCTAACCGGCGTCAGCAAGCAATTCGACAATGTGGTCGCGGTCGACAACGTGAGCCTCGAAATCCCAACCGGCCAAATGGTTGGGATCATCGGTCGCTCCGGCGCCGGCAAATCGACTCTCTTGCGGCTGGTCAATCGGTTGGTCGACCCCACGGCCGGCAGCATCAACTTCAATGGAGCTGAGATCGCCACGATCAAGGGGCGGGTTCTCAACCAGTGGCGCGCCAAGTGCGCCATGGTGTTCCAGCAGTTCAACCTCGTGCCGCGGCTCGATGTGATCACCAACGTCCTCATCGGCAGGATGTTCTACCGCTCGACGTTGCAGGCGGTCTTTCAGTTGTTCACGCCGGAAGAGCGCACTCTCGCAGTCATGGCGCTTCAACGGCTGGATATGATCAAGCACGGGCTGCAGCGCGCCGACACTCTGTCGGGCGGCCAACAGCAGCGCGTCGCCATCGCCCGCGCACTGACCCAGGAGCCGGAAATTCTTCTGGCAGACGAGCCGATCGCCTCGCTGGATCCGCGCAACGCCACTGTGGTGATGGGCGCGCTTCGCGCGATCAACCGCGAAGACGGCATCACCGTCATCTGCAACCTGCACACTGTCGACACCGCTCGTGCCTACTGCGACCGGATCGTCGGGATGGTCTCGGGCCGGATCGCTTTCGACGGCCCGCCCACGGCGCTTACCGGCGACGTCATCCGTACGGTTTATGGGGTCGACGGCGAGGACGAAGAATTCGACATCAATGTCACGTCTACCGCCATCGGTATCGGCTCGAGAGGCACCGCGCAATAGCAAGACCACGACGCCTTCACATGATTTTGAGGGACGAAGAGCAACCCTTGGCAACGGAGGATCTGCCATGTCGATACGTCGATACGCTGCAGCAGTCGTCACAGCCGCTCTCACGACAGTCGTCGCGACGACGGCCACCGATGCATTTGCGAACTGGCGCGAGAAGTACCCCACGATCAATTTTGGCGTTCTCACGCTCGAGAACCAGATGACGACGGTGGACCGATACAAGCCCTACATCGTCTACGCAGAGAAGAAGCTCGGCGTCAAAGTGAAGCTTTTCCAGGCATCCGACTTCACCGGCGTCGGCCAGGCGCTGACCGCGGGACACCTGCAGATGGCTCGCATTGGCGGCTCCGGCTACGCGTCTGCGTACCTGGATTGCAACGGGTGCATCGAGCCGCTGGTGACGACCGAGGGGCTGGATGGGACAACAGGATACTTCTCGATCCTGATCGTGAAATCGGACAGCCCGTACAAATCGCTCGATGACCTGAAGGGAAAATCGGTCGCCTTTGCCGACCCGGTGTCGACGTCCGGGTACATCATTCCGATGGTGGATCTGACAAAGGCCGGCATCGACGTTGGCAAGTACTTCGGCAAGACGGCCTTCTCCGGAGGTCACGAGCAAAGCACCCTCGCCGTGCTGCGCGGGACCTACGACAGCGCGTTCACCTGGACTTCCGAAGGCGACACATTCGGCAATCTTCGGATGATGATGGACAAAGGTCTGTTGAAGCGCGAGCAGGTGCGCGTCGTTTGGAAGTCCGGTCTGGTCAAGAACCCGCTTCTGGCCGTGCGCAAGGAACTGCCGGCAGACATGAAGAAGGACATCGCACAGATGTATTTCGACATGGAGCGCGACAGCAAGGAGGTTCTGTTCGCGGCCGGTCAAGGCGAAGTGAAGAGATACGTTCCTGTGACTCATGCCGACTACGAATCGATGGTGCAGGCCGCCATCTTCCTGCGCGAGGCGCGCAAGAAAACCCAGTGATTGATCAGTTGCGCATGGCGCCATGGGCGGCGGTGGGCCGCCCATGCCGGCAATTCTCGATCATGCCGATCGGGCGCCCGCCGTACCGGCAGTTGGCGTCCCATGGGACGCAGTCGGCATGTCGGGCCGGGTAGCGCCTGACGCGGTGGTGGACTCCGTTGCCGCATTCGAGCGCGCGCGCGCGGAGATGCAGAGGCAAAAACGGATTCAGGCGCTGATCTTCGCGGTCGTCTTCTTGGTCTGCCTGGTGACGGCGGTGATCGTCGGTCAGTTCGACGTCATGACCCTGATCGACGGCCTGCCGCGCACGACGGACTACGTCCGGAAGCTCGTGCCCGTCCTGCGCTGGGAGACGCTGGGCGCCGACGTCGCGGAATGGTACTGGAACATCGGCAAATGGTTGACGTTGCTGGTTGAAACGCTGCTCATGGCGTTCTTCGCGACCCTGCTCGGCACGATCGGCGCGCTGCTCCTCAGCTTCGCGGCATCGAGCAATCTGACCCCCGGCTATTGGATCTATTTTGCGACCCGGCGGTTCTTGGAAATCGCGCGATCCGTGCCGGATCTGGTCTACGCCCTGGTGTTCGTGTTCGCCTGGGGCCTGGGACCGCTGGCGGGAATACTCGCGCTCACCATCCACACCATGGGAGCGTCGGGCAAGCTGTTCGCCGAGGTCAACGAAAACGTCGACCCCAATCCCATCGAGGGGGTCCGCGCCGCCGGGGCGAACTGGGTGAAGATGATCCGTTTCGCGGTCATCCCTCAGGTGCTTCCGGTCTTCGCCTCCTACACGCTCTGGCGCTTCGAGATCAATGTCCGCACCGCCGCGGTCCTCGGCTTCGTCGGAGCCGGGGGCATCGGATACGAGCTCTACACAAACATCCGGCTCAACTACTACGAAGACGTCAGCGCAATCCTGCTGATCATCGTCGCCACAGTTGTCCTCGTCGACATAGGCTGCGAGGAGATCCGTCATCGCATGATCGGCAAGGAATCTCTGCGATGAGGTTGCGCATCGGTGCGGTATCAAAGGCCGATATGCTCGAGGCCCGACGCTGCCTACCCGGCGCGTTCTGCCGGCCGCTGGCGCAGCGGTTGCTGTCCTGGCTCTGCTGGACCGGCTTGGCGGCATTGGTGCTGTTCTGCGCCGTGCGCTTCGATATGTCGCCGTTGCGCCTTTGGAGCGGTCTGTCCGAACTTGGCACCCTGACGAGAGTGATGTTCCCGCCCGCCTCGGGCGGCAACATGGACCTGTTTCTGGCCGGAATCTTGGAAACCCTGGCCATGGCGTTCCTGGGCACGCTGATCGGCGGCGCCATCGCGTTTCCGCTCAGCTTTCTCGCCGCAAAGAACATCCTGCCCGCTTGGCTCTTCCATTTCGGCGTGCGCCGGGTGTTCGACGTGTTGCGCGGCGTCGACGTGATGATCTGGGCGCTGATATTCGTGGTTGCCATCGGGCTCGGTCCGCTCGCAGGCATCCTGGCCATCGCCATCTCCGACGCCGGCACTCTCGCCAAGCTGTTCTCCGAGGCGATCGAGAACATCGACCGCAAGCAGACCGAAGGCGTCAGGTCCACGGGGGCGAACGCCGTCAAGGTCATGCGCTTCGGCGTGATTCCCCAGGTCCTGCCCGTGATGCTGTCGTTCACGCTCTACATGTTCGAATCCAACACCCGGTCGGCGACGATCCTGGGCATCGTTGGGGCGGGCGGGATCGGTCTATTGCTTGCTGATCGGATACGCGCGAATGTCTGGGATCAGGCATGCCTGATCATCATCCTGATCCTGGTCACCGTGTACTTCATTGACTTTGTGTCGAAGAGGCTGCGCGAGCGCTTGATTGGCCAGGGCAAGTAGCGCGGGGCACGGGGCGGCGGTGGCTTGCCGCATGTACGTCGCCTTGTCGCGCCGTCCCTTCCCGGACCGGACGGCTACCCGGACATTTCGCGGATGTATTTCAGCGACTCGGCAATCACCTCCTCGGTGATGAACATGTGACCGCGGTCCTTGTAGTGGAGGAACTTGTGCGGCGCTCCGGCCGCCTTGAGCGCGTCGACCATGCGCAGAACCTGCTCGACCGGAATCGAGGGATCGTCGTCTGAGTGAAAGATCAGCTGGGGAACGTTGCCGGGCGCAACGTGGCGGATCGGCGAAGCATATTCCCGGGCATCGGGAAACGGCTCGCCGGGCGGGACCCACCCGGCGCCCCAATCGAGTCTCACCAGGTCGTAGGCCCCGGACACGCAGATCGCGGCTCGAAAGCGCGACGGATACTCGTCCCATCCCCCGGTCTTGGCGAACCTGCCTTCGCCTAGCGTCGCGGCGAGCGAGGCCATGTGCCCGCCGCAGGACATGCCGATCGGAAAGATGCGGCTGCGGTCGAGGTTGTATTTGCGCGCATTCGCATGAACCCAGCGGATGGCGCACAGCATGTCCTGGTAGGGAGCGGGTGCGGGCGTGCAGGTGACGAGGCGATAGTCGATGCTCATGGCGAAGAAGCCGAGATCCGCCCATTGCCGGACATCGATCGAACCGGTGTCCCGTCGGGTTCCGTAGTACCACCGTCCGCCGTGGATCGAGATGACGACAGGCAGCTTGCCGCTGCCGCCCGGCGTCGCAATATCGGCAAGCAGTGCGGCGCCCTGCACTTGGCCGTAGACGATCGTTTCCACAGTCATTTCCTAACCCCCGATTGTTCGTGCCGGCTCGAATCCAGAATGCGCGGCAACATCTCAGAACGGCTTGCCTCGGCGCGGGTCTGCCCCGGTGGATCAGGTGAACTGCGCGTAGCCTGTCGAGCCGAACAGAGCCGAATAGCGCAGGGCGGGGGGAATGTGTCCGGCAGAGATCTTGTCGACGAGCTCGGTCGACTGGTTCAGGTCAGCAGGGCGGACCGGCAGCACGAGGTGCGCCAGTTCTCGAGTGTTCTCCACCACAACGATCGTTATGTCGGCCGGCACCTCGACGTCCATGTAGCCGAGTGCCTTGACGGGGTCCGCCTTCATCCGCGCCGTGAATACCGGATCGTGGCTGCCCCAATTGAGAGGAAACAGGCGCGGGTCCCGATAGGACTCGCCGAACTCCTTGATATCCGAGTACGCGGACTTGGTTTCGGTGTAGCGCGGCGATGTCAGCACGATGTGAGTGATGCGTGAAGTATTCTCGACGGCGACCACGGTCTTGCCCTCGGGAATCGCGAGCTTCATTTGCGAGAGAGCGTCTTTCGGGTTGGCGAGCAGTCGCTCTTTGAAGCGTGCGTCGAACCACGCCCGCGCAATAACCTGCCCCATCGTGGGGTTGAGCGCATTCATGAAGTTCCTCTCATTGGCTGGACGACAGCGGTTTCAGGATACAATCTTTCATTTCAGCAAATCAACGCGTCGCCCGACACGTGTCGCCTGGCGCGCGCGGCGACGATTACGACGAGGATGCAATGACAAGCGACCAGGGCCTCATCCGGATCGATGCAGTCGTCTTCGATCTTGGCGGCGTGCTCATCGACTGGCATCCGCGCCATCTCTACAGGCGGCTGTTCGATGGGGACGAGCGGGCCGTACAGCACTTTCTGAACGACGTGTGCACCGCCGACTGGATCCGACAGCAGGACATGGGCAAGCCCGTGGCCCAGGCGGTCGCCGAGCTCGCCCAGCGATTTCCGGAGCATGCGCATCTTATTACGAAGTACGACACATGTTGGGAGGAGATGCTTGCCGGACCGCTCGATGAATCCGTTCTGGTCGTGGCGCATCTCCATCGGGCCGGTCGTGCAATCTATGGCCTGACCAATCTGCCCTCAGAGAAATACCCGTTGCTCCGGCGGCGGCTCGACTTCCTCGACTGTTTTCAGGGCGTTCTTGTATCGGGAGACGTCGGCTGCGCCAAGCCGGATCCGGAAATCTACCGACGCCTGATTGCGACCCACGGGCTGGCGCCCGAGACCACGCTTTATTTCGACGATGTTTGGGCCAACGTTGCGGGCGCGCGCGCTGTCGGAATGCACGCGTTCCAATTCTCATCAGCCAAACAGCTTCGGGCCGACCTGGACGCTTTTGGCCTGCTATGACCGCCCGGCCCTGCTGCGCGCCTCGGCGGCGCTGATCAGGCTGCCGAGCCGGGCATGCGGTCGGCCGCCGGTCGCGATCGCGACGGCGAAGACGATCTCGGAGGGGCGCGGCGCATCGCCGATGGTCACGGCGATCGCGTCATAGTGCGACCGCACGTTTCCGGCATCCATGTTGCCGAGCGACAGATCGAGGGTACAGCCGGCCGGCCCGAGCTTCATCGAGCCGGGCACGCCGGCCGCACCGCCGCCGAGCGCGCGGCGGATGCCGGCGCCGCCTGGCGCGTGCCAGATCGCGGCGTGCTCCATCTCGCCGTCGACGCCGACGATCGCGCCCTTGCCGTAGGACTCGACCTTGCCGGCCTCTGCCTTCATGAGCTCGAGCAGCTCGCGCGTCATGTCGTGGGCGAGCGGCTCAAGGGAATCCATGAACGGCACGAGATCGGCGACGAATCTGCCGGCAAACGGATTGGCCATCACAACGGCGGCCCAGCCGCGGCGCACCGGCTTGTCGAGCTTCGGTCCGCGCTCGTGCCAGGTGCGCTCCAGCGTGACGACGCTGCGGCGAATGTCGTGAGATGCCATTCTGATGCTCCTGCTGGACTGCGTGGGACTAGGATCCGACGGCCGCGGCGGGTCGCCGGCCAGCGCCATTCCCGGCGGCCATATCGCGCAAGATCTGGTGGCTGGAATTGTAGCCCGGCAAGCCCGTGACCGTGCCGCCGGGCCAGGTGCCGGCACCGCCGAGATAGAGACCGGCGATCGGCGTGCGGTAGCGCGCGAGGCCGGCGATCGGCCGCAGCGCGAACATGTGATCGGGCGTCATGTCGATCTGCGCGAAGTTGCCGCCGACCAAACCGTAGTCGCGCTCGATGTCGACTGGGCTGTAGAAGCGCTGGGCAACGATCGAGCGCTTCAGGCTGGGGATGTACTCGGTCAGGATCGACACGATGCGCTGTCCCATGACCTCGCGCGCCGTCGCCCAGTCGCCGCCGCTGGGCTGAGAGGGGGCGAGCTCGTAAGGGAAGAACCAGGCATTGACCGAGATCAGATGCCTGCCGGGCGGCGCCTGCTCGGGAGAGGCGAAGCTCGGCATCAGGCCCCACAGACGCGGGCAGTCAGTGAGCCGCTTGGCATGGAAGTCGTCATGGCAGCGCTCGAGATAGTCCATGCCCGGGGCGATGCGGAACTGGCAGGTCGAATAGGCGACCGCGTCCTCCGGCGACGCACCGGCGAGGAAGGGCGGCTCGTCGACGCCGAGCACGACTTTGAAGACCGCGCCGCCGCTCGGCAGCGCCTTGAGCCGGCGGCCGATATCGGCTGGCAGGTGGTCGGCTTCCACGAGGTCGAGCAGCGTCGTGCGCGGATGCAGGTTGGACAGCACGATCGGCGCCAGGAATTCCGTGCCGTCGTCGAGTGCGACGCCGCGCACGGTATGATCGGCGCCGGCGATGATGCGCGCTACCGTCGCTTCGGTGCGGATCGTGACGCCGAGATGCTCGAGCGCGCGGCGCATGGCGGCGACAATGCTGCCCATGCCGCCGACCGGCAGGCCGGTCGAGCCGCGCAGCGGCTGGGTGCGCGGATCGTGCACGGCGTCGACCGACGAGGAGTAGAGCGACATGGGTCGCAACAGCAGCACGGCAGGCGAGCCCGGACTTGACGGCGCGAAGGCGCCGCTGCCGGCGAGCAGCGACACCGCCGCGCGCACCTCGTCGGTCTCCAGGCGCTGCTCGACGAAGTCGCGGATGCTGCCGAAGAAGATCGTGGCGAAGTCGGCCTCGTCCTCCGGCGTCGTCAGGCGTGCCGCGAGCTCTGCAAGGCTGGGCGGTGGCTCGTAAAGCGACACCTTGATGCGCCGGGCGAAATCGTTGAAGAACTCGAAAATGCCGGGATAGGCGTCGGCGTCCCGGCGCGAGAACGTCCTGGCGATGTGGTCGTGCATGCGCTTCTGGTCGCGCCAGCCGACGAAGAAGCGGCCGCCCGGGAACGCCTGGAGCACGGATGGGTCCGGCTTGAGCCAGGTCAGGCCGAAGCGCTCGAGCTCCATGTCCGCCACGATGCGCGGCTCGACCGAGCCCGGCGAGTTCGTCATGGCGCCGCGATAGCCCGGGAAGAACTCGACGGTGGCGGCCGGGCCACCGACCTCCATGCGACGCTCGAGCACCTCCACGCGCAACCCGGCGCGCGCGAGATAGAAGGCGGCGACGAGACCGTTGTGCCCGCCGCCGACGACGATGGCGTCGGCGCGATGCGTCTTGCCGGTGATTGCCGGGGCCGGCGGCCGCGCCGTCACGATAGCGCAGCCACGGCACGCGCCATGCGGTTGCACGCCTCTGCCATGGTCTCGGTCGCATAGGCGAAACAGAGACGCACGTATGGCGACATGCCGAATCCGCTGCCCGGCACCACGGCGACGCCGCCGGTCGTCAGCATGTGGTCGGCGACATCGAGATCGTTGCCGAGCACGCGGCCGCTGGCGTCGCGCCGTCCAATCAGGCCGCTGACGTCGATGTAGACATAGAAGGCGCCGGCCGGGACGGTGCAGCTCAGTCCCTCGACCTGGTTGAGCCGCCGGATGACCAGGTCGCGGCGCTCCTGGTAGACGCGGTTATGCTTGGCGACGAAGTCGTGGGGGCCGCGCAGCGCGGCCACGGCCGCGGCCTGGCTGATCGAGCTCAGGCTGGTCGTGGTCTGGCTTTGCAGCTTGGTCATGGCGCGGATCAGCCACTGCGGCCCGGCGCCGTAGCCGATGCGCCACCCGGTCATGCAATAGGTCTTGGACACGCCGTTGATGGTCAGCGTGCGCGGCATCAGGCGCGGCTCGACCTGGGCGAGCGTCGTGAATCTCGCGCCGTCGAACAGGATGTGCTCGTAAATGTCGTCCGACATGATGAGCACATGAGGATGGTCGAGCAGGACATCGGCGATGCCCCGCAGCTCGGCCTGAGAATAGACGGCCCCCGACGGATTGTTCGGCGAGTTGATGATGAACCAGCGTGTCCTGGGCGTGATGGCGCGGCGCAGCTCCTCGGGTCGCAGCTTGAAGCCGTCGGACTTGCGGCAGTCGATGAAGACCGGCGCGGCGCCGGCCAGCTCGACGATGTCGGCATAGGAGACCCAGCTCGGTCTCGGAATGACCGCTTCGTCGCCGGCTGTCAGCGTCGCGATCAGCGCGTCGAACACGACCTGCTTGGCGCCGGCGCCGACGATGACCTCCTCGGGCTTCACGGTCATGCCGTTGTCGCGCGCGAACTTCTCGACGATGGCCTGGCGCAGCTCCGCAATCCCCTCGGTCGGCGTGTATTTGGTGAAGCCGTCGCGGATCGCCTTGATGGCGGCGTCCTTGATGTGATCGGGCGTGTCGAAGTCCGGCTCGCCGCCGCTGGTGACCAGCACGTCGCGTCCCGCGCGCTTGAGCGCGCGCGCCTTGGCCGTGGTCGCGATCGTCGCCGACTCGCGCAGCCGGCCGAGCATGGGCGACAGTTGCGTCAGTTCCGCCACGGCGTCACCGGCGCGAGGTCGAGCTTGCCGAGGCGCTCGCCGCCATTCTCGCCGACCATGACGGTCTCGGTGCAGCCGATCGCGCCGATACCCGGCACTTTGAGGATGGGGATGAGGTGGAACACCATGCCGGCCTTGAGGGGACGCTCATCCTTGGGCTTGATGTCGATGATGTGGCCTTCGCCGAGACCGGGCGGGAACGACAGGCCGAGGCTGTAGGCCGCGCGGTTCTTCCAGTACCCGCCGGCGCCGCCGCGCTCGGCGGCCGCGCGACCGGCGGCGTCGACCGTGGCGGCCGTGACGCCGGGCCGCATCGCTGCGATCAGCGCCTTCAGCGCCGCCGCCGACACGTCGAACCATTTGCGCGTTTCGGCCGGCAGCGCCGTGCCGCCGATGCGGCCGAGCACGCCGTGATAGCGCTGCACGCTCGCCGAGACCTCGAGCCAGCAATGGTCGGTCGGCCCGAGCGGACGCCTGGCGTGGTTGGCATGGGTCTGGCCTGAGCCGATGCCGCCGACCACATAGGAGGGCGAGCCCGTGTACTCGCTGCCGGCAGCCGCCAGCTCGCCATTGATCGCGGCCGCGACGTCGCTGTCGGTCCGGGCGGTCTTGAGACTGCGCGCCCCGGCCAGCATGGCCTGTTCGGCGATCGCCACGGCCTGGCGCATGTAGTCGATCTCGCGCGGCGATTTGACGGCGCGCAACGCGTCGACGACGCCGAGACTCGGCTCGAACTCGACGCCGGGCAGCAGCCTGGCCAGCAGGTCCGGCCGGGTGATCGACTGGCGCGCGCCGTCGACCTCGATGCCGACGCGCCCCTTGTCGGCACGTTCCTGCTTGACCGCGGCGGCGAAGATGTCGAGCGCGATGTCGAGATTGTCGATCGGATAGTGGCGCTGCACCCAGGAGTGGTTGCGCACATTGTCGACTTCGATGTTGCGGATGACGAGAAACGGATCCTGGCGCGCCGGCACGACGAGCGCCTGGAAAACATGGTAGCCGGGCGTGGCGAAGCCCGAGAGATAGCAGATGTTCTCGGGCGCCGTGACGATCAGCGCGTCGAGCCCGGCCGCGGCGACCGCGCGCTGGCCGCGCTCCATGCGGGCCGCGTATTCGCTCGCCTCGAAAGCCAATGCCATGTCGCCGCTCTCCTCCGGCTCAGCGCTCGAGCACCGCGCGCAGGAACTGGCGCGTGCGCGGATTGACCGGCTGCTTGAGTACCTGGGACGGCGGTCCCTCCTCGATGATCTTGCCCTGGTCGAACATCAGCACGCGGTCGGCGATGTCGGCCGCAAAGGTCATCTCGTGGGTGACCACGACCATCGACATCTGGTTGGTGTGCGCGAGATTGCGCACGACGCGCAGCACCTCGCCGACCAGCTCCGGATCGAGCGCCGACGTCACCTCGTCGAACAGCATCAGCTTGGGCCTGAGCGCCAGCGCGCGCGCGATCGCGACGCGCTGCTGCTGGCCTCCGGAAAGCTGGGCCGGCCGGTTGCGCAGATGCGTGTCGAGCCCGACCTGGGTCAGCAGATCGACGGCGCTGGCCTCGGCCTCATCGCGGCTGAGCTTCAGCACCTGCTCGATCGGCTCGCGCACGTTCTCCAGCGCGGTCATGTGCGGGAACAGGTTGAATTGCTGGAACACCATGCCGACAGCGCGCCGGACCTGTCGGGCGTTGCGCTCGCCGGCCGGTTCCAGCTTGCCGTCCTTCATCTCATGCCAGAGATAGCGGCCGTCGATCTCGATCGTGCCCGAGTCCGGACGGTCGAGGCCGATCAGCAGGCGCAGGATCGTCGTCTTGCCCGAGCCGCTGGCGCCGATCACCGCGATCTTCTCGCGCGGCGCCACGGACATGTCGATGTTGTCCAGCACTGTCAGCCGGCCGTACGACTTCGACACGCCACGCATGGCGGCGAGGTGAGGCGCGCCGGCTTGGGGCGCGCTCCCCGAACCGTGCGGCCCGGCCGCATCCTGCATGCTCACCAGCACCAGCCCCGTCGGTTCCTTGTGCCCGCAATCACGGCCGCGACGTTCCCGGCACGCCTACGTCGCCTTGGCGCAGGCCTCGTCCGCCGTCATGTTGAGCGAGCCCGCCGGCACCTCGAAGCCGTGCTGCTGGCTCAGCTTCAAGAACTCGCCGGACTGCTTCATCTTCTTCAGCTCGGCCTGATAGGCGGCATGAAACTCCGTGTCGCCGGGCCGGAACGCCCCGCTGCTGCCGTGGGGCAGGTCGTCGGGCAGCGGATAGACGATGTCGAAGGCGTTGTTGCGTGCCTTGCGCAGGTCGCGCAGCGCCGAATAGGTCGAGATTGCGATCTGGATCCGCCTGGCGGCGAGGCCGTCCATGAGCGACGGGTTGTCCTGGAACTGCGAGATGTTGGCGGCCGGTACGCCGAGTTTCTGAGCCGACTGCAGCAGATAGCTGCCGGTCAGCATGCCGACCTTGAGGCCCTGCTTTCCGGCATCCTCGATGCTCTTGGGCGCTGGCGTGCCCGGCGCGTAAGCGATCGACCCGCCGTCGAACACGATCGGGTCGGCATACCTGACCTGCTCGCAGCGCGCCTTGGTGATGGTCAGCGCCGCGCCGATCATGTCCCAGCGTCCGGCCTGCAGGCCAGGAATGAGCTGACCGTAGGGCGCTATGTGGCCCTCGATCTTGGGCACGCCGAGCCGGCCCATGATCGTCTGCACCACCGCTGGCGCCAGACCGGTCACCGTGCCGTCCGGATTGAGGCCGCTATAGGGCGGCTGATTGGCGATGCCGATCTTCAGCACGCCTGCCTTGCGCAGCTGGTCGAGCGACGTGCCGGCCTGCGCCCACGCGCCCGGCGCCCACGCGAACGTGCTGCCGATCGCCAAGACGCCGATTGCCTCGCGCCGCGTGAAGCTCATCGTCATCGTCCGCCTCCCCTGTGAGCGCCAATCGGTGGCGCATTTGGACATACGATATAGCATGCACGGGTTGGAACAAGCGGCCCACGGGGCGTTCGTCCCACAATGTAATCTGGGACGCTGCGGACGGCGGCGCGCCTTGACGATATGTGCCGGGCCCCGCAAGGATGGCGCCTTCGAATCCGATCCGGGCTTGCGCCTCACGCCGGTGCCCCAGCCTCGACAAAGACGACAGCGCATTGCTCAGGCGCGATGGGAGGGGAAACGTGGTGACGGCGTCAGTATGCATATGCCAGGTCCGTTATGGCCGCAGAAGGTGAGGGCGGCATGAACATGTCTCACCCGGCGGCCGAGGCCTCGGCACGGGAGGTCGCGCCTTCGTCGCGTCTCGAAGAGGTGTTGAGCGCCGGTCGCTTCGCGGTGACCGCCGAGATGGCTTCGCCCGACTCGTCGAATCCCGAGGATGTGTTGGCGAACATCGCGCCGCTGGTCGGTCATGTCGACGCGATCAACGTCACGGATGGGTCCGGCGCCAATGCGCACATCGCCAGCCTGGCGGCGAGCGCCATCATCGCGCGCGCCGGCCACACGCCGGTCATGCAGATGACGTGCCGCGACCGCAACCGGATCGCGATCCAGGCCGATCTCGTCGGCGCGGCGGCGCTCGGCATCAACACGCTGCTGTGCCTCGGCGGCGACGACGTCAAGGCGGGCGACCATCCCGACGCCAAGCCGGTCTTCGACCTGGACGGCACGAGCCTGATCAAGGCCGCGCGCACGCTATGCGATGGTCAATATCTGTCCGGTCGCAAGCTGACGCACCCGCCGCGCCTATTCATCGGCGCGCCCGAGAATCCGTTCATGGCGCCGCTCGAGGGCCGGCTGGAGAAGCTGAAGGCGCGCATCGAGGTCGGCGCGCAGTTCGTGCAGACCCAGTTCTGCTTCGACATCGCGTTGCTGCGCCAGTTCATGACGCGTGCCGTCGAGCTGGGCCTCGACCGGCGCTGCTCCATACTCGTGGGTGTCGGCCCGCTCGCCTCGGCGCGGACCGCGCGCTGGATGCGTAGCAACATCCCCGGCGTGCACATACCCGACGCGACGATCGAACGCATGGAGACATCGGCCGATCCCGCTGCGGAAGGCCGCCGCATCTGCGTCGAGATGATGCAGCAGATCCGCGAGGTCAAAGGCGTCGCCGGCGTGCACATCATGGCGATCAGGCAGGAGCGTTGGATCGGCGAGCTTGTGCAGTCTTCCGGCGTGCTCGGTGGCCGCAGGGCGGGAGCGGCGTAGAAATCTCCTCGTCCTTCGACAGGCTCAGGACGAGGCCAAGATTGCCTACGGCTGCCACTTCATCTCGAACACGAAGAACGCTTCGTTGGCGGTCGGCTGCCACACCAGCTCCTTGCGCGCGGCGTAGATCGCGAAGTCCTGATAGAGGCCGATGCCCGGCACGTCCTCGCGCAGGATCTCGAAGGCGCGGTGGTAGTGGCGCAGGCGGGCGGCCTCGTCGAGCGTGGCGCGTGCCGCGACCACTTCCTTGTCGTAGTCGGTGTTCTTGTACTTGGCCCAGATGCTCTCGCTGTGGAACAGCGGGAAGATGACGCCGTCGGCATCCTGGCAGGCGCATGACCAGCGGCCGAGCGACAGCGACCCGGCGTCTTCGGGCTTGCCCTGGCGGCGGCGCAGGAAGGTCGCCTGGTCGGTCGAGGAGATCGTGACCTTGAGCCCGACTTCGCCCAGCATCTGCTGGACCGCCTGCACGACGCGCTGGTCATAGGCGGGCGAGGTGATGAACGGAATTTCCGCGCCCTCCGCGCCCGCTTCCTTGATCAAGGCGCGCGCCTTGGCGGCGTCGAAGGGATAGCCTTTGACGTCGGCGACGAAGCCGAAATTGGCCGGCGTCAGGACGACGTCGACCGGCTTGCCGAAGCCGGGCATCAACGCCTCGATGATGAGGTCGCGGTTGATCGCATGCGCGATGGCGCGGCGCACGCGCACGTCCTGGGTCGGCGTCGCCAGCGCGTTGACGAACAGGTAGCCGACGCGTTCGGTCGGGATTGACATGACCTTGATGCGGCCCTCCGACTTGAGCTGCGCAGCGTCATCGGGGTTGAGCTGGCGGATGATGTCGACCTTGCCGGTGCGCAGATTGGCCATGCGCGTTGCCGTATCAGGCACGTTCTGGAAGGTCACGGATTTGAACGGCGGCTTGCCGCGCCAGTAGGCGTCGTTGGCGTCGAGACTGACGCGCACGCCCTTCTGCCATTCCTTGAACTTGTACGGCCCGCTGCCCATCGGCTCGAGGTTGAACTTGTCGGCCCCGGCTTTCTCGACATAGGCCTTGGGCACGATCGACAGCTTGACGAGCTGGGCGAGTAGAGCGGGGTAGGGCGTCGACGTGGTCAAGCGCACCGTGTCGGGCGCCGTCGCCTCTGCCTTGGTAATGCTGTTGAACTGGCCGAGCTGCGGGCTCTTGAAGGCGGGATCGGTGATGCGGCGCACGCTGAAGACGACGTCCTCGGCGGTGAGCGGCGAACCGTCGTGGAACTTCACGTCGGTGCGGATGGTGAAGTCGATCACCGTGTCCGACTGATACTTCCAGGCGGTCGCGATCTGCGGCACGATCTTGCCGGACGGATCGCGCGTGACCAGGTTGTCGAAGATGTTGCGGTAGACGGTGTAGCTGTCCGTATCCCACTGGATGTGCGGATCGAGCGTGGCCGGCTGGCCGGGCAGGTCGACCGACAGCGTGTCCTTGGTCTGTCCGAATGCGGGCGCGGAGGTCAAAAGGACCAGCGCACCGAGGGCGGCACCGACATGTCGCAGCATCATCGCAGTTCTCCCGATCTCAGGCATACTCGACCCCGTCGGCAGGCAGGATAGGGCGAGGCCGGCTGGCAGGCAAACACCGGGAGGCAGCATGACCGAACAGTCCCTGCACGACCGCATCGTGCTCGTGACCGGCGCCGCACGCGGCATCGGCGAGGCGATCTCCGATGCGGTCGTGGCCAAAGGCGGCACGGCGATCCGCACCGATCTGGCCGAGGCCAAGAACATCGACCATGCGCTCGACGTGACGAGCGAGGCCGACTGGATCGCGGCGATCGCCTGGGTCGAGGCGCGTCACGGACGGCTCGACGGCCTGGTCAACAATGCCGGCATCGCCATCCTCGGCACCGTCGAGGCGACGAGTTTCGCGGACTGGCGCCGCGTGCAGTCGGTCAATCTCGACGGCACCTTCCTCGGCTGCAAGCACGGGTTCCGGTTGCTGCGCCGGAGCAAGGCGGGCTCGATCGTCAATATGAGCTCGATCTCCGGCCTGGTCGGCGGTCACAACCTCGCCGCCTACAACGCCAGCAAGGGCGGCGTGCGGCTCCTGACCAAGTCGGTGGCGCTCTATGGCGCACGCCTTGCGCCGCCGATTCGATGCAACTCGATTCATCCGGCCTTCACGGAGACCGACATGGTGCAATCGATCGTCGGCCAGACGCGCGAGCCTGCCCGCGCTCATGAGAAGATGGTCGCCATGATGCCGATGCAGCGGCTCGCGACGCGGGCGGAGATCGCGCTGGGGGCGGTCCATCTGCTGTCCGACGCGTCGTCCTTCATGACCGGCAGCGAGCTCGTGATCGACGGCGGATTGAGCGCGCAGTAGGCTCTCCGAGCGAGGAGAAAGACGATGAAGCGTGCCGTTCTGGTGATCTGCGACGGTCACCGCGCCGATCTGGTGACGCCGGAGCTGACGCCCAACATCTGGCGGCTGGCGCAGGCCGGTCGCCGCTTCACCAGCCACGCCAGCGTGTTTCCGTCGGTGACGCGCGTCTCCTCGGCCAGCATCGCCACGGGCTGCCGTCCGGCGCGCCACGGTCTGCACGGCAATACCATGGCGCTCGACGAGGGTGACGGGCTGGTCGTGCGCGACGTCGGCAATCCCGATTTCCGCGGCCGCATGCGGCGCGCGACCGGGGCCACGCTGCGCGTGCCGACGCTCGCTGAACGTCTCGCCAAGCGCGGCGGCCAGATCGTCATGTCCAATGTCTCGCCCGGTGCGGCCTATTTCCAGGATCCCGACGGGCACGGCCACGTCTATCACCGCGACGGCTCCTATGGGCCCGGCGAGAGGGCGGTCGCCGATCCGATGGTCGTCACCCACGACGCCGCGGGCGACCGCGTCATGGCCGAGCGCTTCTGCTCCGATGTCCTGCGCCGGCGCCGGCCGGTCATGTCCGTGCTGTGGCTGTGCGAGCCCGATCACACCATGCATGCGAGCGAGCTCGGCTCGTCCGAGCACCGCCGTGTCGTCGCCGCGGCCGACCAATGCGTCGGCATGGTCGCCGACACGGTCGCGTCGCTTGCGGCGGAGGGCGACGATGTCCTCCTCCTGGTCGGCTCGGACCACGGCCACGAAACGGTGGGTACGACGGTGCGGCCGGATGCGCTGCTGGTCCAGGCCGGGCTCAAGCGCGATCTCGCCTCCACGGACGTCGTCGTCGCATGCCAGGATTTCAGCGGCTTGGTCTACTGTGCCGCCGGGACCGGCGACCGCGCCGCGCAGATTGCCGATTTCCTCGCGCGGCAGGCTTGGATCGGCGAGGTCATCGCCGGCGCGGAGCTCGGCCGAATCGGCATGGCGCCCGATCACGGCTTGGCGCTCGCCTTCACTCTGCGGAATGGCGCGGCGACCAATTCCTTCGGCGTGCCCGGCACGAGCGACATGGCCGCCGCGTCGAGCACGACGAAGGTCAAGACCGGCCTCGGCTCCCATGGCGGGCTCGGCAGCTGGGAGCAGCGGCCGTTCCTAATCGCGTCTGGCAAGGGCGTCGCAGCAGGCACGGTGCACGCCGGGTCGACCTCGATCGTCGACATCGCGCCGACGATCCTGCGGCACCTCGGCATCGCGGTCGAGGGGATGGACGGCAGACCGCTGCCATTGAATTGATATCATGTTTGAGAAGTGATATCATTGCTATTATTGTTGGCTCGGAGATATCAAGATGGCTGCAATGATCGTCCGCAAGATTTCCGATGCGACCCATCGAGCGCTCCGCATGCGTGCCGCGCAGAAGGGGCGCAGCGTTGAGGCGGAGGTTCGGGCAATCCTCGATGAGGCTGTGCGCTCGGCGGACCGCCCGGGAATTGGAACGGCTCTGATGAAGATGTTTCGGCCTGGGGTCGATCTCGAGGTGCGGCGGAATCGTGCGCCAGCAGAGCCGGCCGAGTTCAAGTGATTCTGCTCGATACCAACGTCGTGTCTGAGACGATGCGTGCGACGCCGGCTCCCGCGGTCATTGCTTGGCTTGACGAGCAGGCGACCGAAACTCTTTATCTGTCGACGGTCAGCTTGGCGGAATTGCTGCTCGGCATTGCCTTGCTACCCAATGGCCGGCGCAAGAGGACCCTCGGCGATGCCTTGACGCAGCGGGCGATCACTCTCTTTGCCGATCGGATATTGGCCTTCGATCTTGCTGCGGCAGAAGCCTATCCGGGCGTTGTCACGCGGGCTCAAGCTGCTGGACGTGTCATGAGCGTCGCAGATGGCCAGATTGCATCGATTGCCGCAGCGCATCGGATGTCTGTCGCGACACGTGATTTGGCGCCATTCACGGCCGCCGGAATCCGGGTCATCGATCCATGGAATGCGACGAACGCCTGAGGTTACCGAAACCGTTCTTCGTCTAGCTGTCAAACGTTCGCGCCGAGCAGCGCGTCGCACACCGCGCGCGTGACGTCCTTCGTGGCCGCGGTGCCGCCGAGGTCGGGCGTGCGCGGCGCGCCGGCGGCGGTGACCCGCTCGATCGCCGCCATGAGCCGCGCGGATGCCTCGCGCTCGCCCAGATGCTCGAGCATCATCGAGGCGGTCCAGAAGGACGCGATCGGATTGGCGATGCCCATGCCCGTGATGTCGAAGGCCGAGCCGTGGATCGGCTCGAACATCGAGGGAAAGCGGCGCTCGGGATTGAGATTGGCGGTCGGCGCCACGCCGAGGCTGCCGGCCAGCGCCGCCGCCAGATCGCTCAGGATGTCGGCATGCAGGTTGGTTGCGACCATGACGTCGAGGGTGCCGGGCTTGAGCACCATGCGCGTGGTCGCGGCGTCGACCAGTTCCTTATCGGTCCTGACATCGGGGAAGTCGCGCGCCGTGTCGTAGAAAATTTCGTCCCACATCACCATGCCGTGGCGCTGCGCGTTCGACTTGGTGATCAGCGTTAGGAGTCTGCGCGGGCGCTTCTGCGCCAGCTCGAAGGCGAAGCGCATGATGCGCCGCACGCCCGCGCGCGTGAACACGGCGACCTCGGTGCCGACCTCCTCGGGCAGGCCGCGATGGACGCGGCCGCCGGCGCCGGCATACTCGCCTTCGCTGTTCTCGCGGATGATGACCCAGTCGAGATCGCCTGCACCGACGCCGGCCAGCGGGCTCTTGAGGCCCGGCAGCACGCGGGTCGGCCGCACGTTGGCGTACTGGTCGAAGCCCTGGCAGATCGGCAGGCGCAGGCCCCAGAGCGTCACGTGGTCGGGCACGTCGGGCGCGCCGACCGCGCCGAAATAGATGGCGTCGAACTTCTTGAGCCGCTCGAGCCCGTCCTCGTCCATCAGGCGGCCATGCTTGCGGTAATAGGCCGAGCCCCACGGGAAATGCTCGACCTCGAGGCGAAAGTCACCGGCGCGCTGCTCGAGCACCTTGAGCACCTCGAGCCCGGCATCGATCACCTCGATGCCGATGCCGTCGGCGGGAATGGCGGCGATGCGGTAGCTGCGCATGTGATCCGGGGCCCCAATGAGCGTTTCAGGCGGCCGCCAAGGTGCCGGAATGCCCGGGTTGCCGCAAGGCGCGGCCCTCGCCTACCATTCCACGCAATGACCAGCCCATTGCAGCCGCGCTCCCGGCCGCTCGCCGGCATCCGCGTGCTGGACTTCTCCACCCTGCTGCCCGGTCCGCTCGCGACCCTCATTCTTGCCGAGGCGGGTGCGGACGTGCTCAAGGTCGAGCGGCCGGAGGGCGGCGACGACATGCGCGGCTTTCCGCCGGCCTTCGCCGACGCCGCCGGCCACAATTTCGCGCTGCTCAACCGCGGCAAGCGCAGCCTCGCCCTCGACCTCAAGCAACCTGCGGCGGTCGAGCGGGTCCGCCAGCTCGCGTGCGAGGCCCATGTCCTGGTCGAGCAGTTTCGTCCCGGCGTGATGGCACGGCTCGGTCTCGGCCATGACGAGCTGAGCCGCCTCAATCCGCGCCTCGTCTACTGCTCGATCACGGGCTACGGCCAGGCGGGGCCCATGGCCCAGGTGGCCGGCCATGACCTCAACTACCTGGCGGAGACCGGCCTGCTGATGCTGGCAGCGGGAGCCGACGGCACGCCGCCGGTGCCGCCGGGCCTGATCGCCGATATCGGCGGCGGCGCGCTGCCCGCGGTCATCAACATTCTGATGGCGCTGCGCGAGGCCGAGCGGACCGGCCGCGGCCGTCATCTCGATGTCGCCATGACCGACGGGCTGTTCGCCTGGTCGTTCTGGGCGCAGGGCGAGATCGCGGCAGGGTGCGGTGCGCCCAAGCCTGGCAGCGGACTCCTCGCCGGCGGATCGCCGCGCTACCAGGTCTATCCAACCTCGGACGGCAAGTTCGTCGCCGCGGCGCCCCTGGAGCAGAAATTCTGGCAAAATTTCTGTGCCGCGATCGGGCTCGACCGGAAACTCGCCGATGACGGCGGCGATCCCGCCGCGACGCGAGCCGCCGTCGCGCGCATCATCGCCGGCCGCACCGCCGAGCATTGGCGCCAGGCTTTCGCCGGCCGCGACGTGTGTTGCGCCGTCGCGCGCACGCTCGACGAGGCCATGTGCGAGCCGCATTTCCGCGATCGCGGACTCTTCGCGGCACAAATTGTAGGACCGCGTCCTGTTCCGGCACTGCCGGTGCCGCTTGCGACCTGCTATCGCGATGCGGGCGATGCGAAACCGTTCCCGCGCCTGGGAGAGCACAAGAGTTGGGCAGAGGAGATGAGCCAGACATGAAAGGAATTGTGGTCAGCGCCGACCAGTTGCGACGCCAGATGAGTCTCATCTTCTCGGCATGGGGCATGCCCGAGGATCACGTCGCGACCACGGTCCACGTCATGACCGAGACGGATCTGCGCGGCATCGATTCGCATGGCATCGGCATGATCCCGTCCTACGAGCGCTGGCTGCGCCAGGGACGGCTGACCATGACGCCGCACATCCACGTCGTCACCGATCTGCCGGCGCTCGGGCTGATCGATGGCGGCGGCGGGCTCGGCTACGTCCCCTCCGTCCAGGCGATGAACATGGCGATCGACAAGGCCAGGACGGCCGGTGTCGCCGCGGTCGGTGTGCGCCGCACCGATCACTTCGGCGCGGCCGGCCACTACGCGCTGATGGCGGCCGCCGAGGGCATGATCGGCATGGCCATGACGGCAGGTGCGACCGGCTTCACGGTGCCGACCTTCGGCCGCGAGCCGATGCTCGGCACCAACCCCATCGCATTCGCCGCGCCGGGCCGGCGCAACCGGCCGTTCTGCCTCGATATGGCAACCAGCACGGTCGCCTTCGGGAAGATCAACATTGCGCGCCGCGCGAAGAAGAAGCTGCCCGAGGGCTTGGCGCTCGACGAGGCCGGACGTCCGATCACCAATTCGCAGCACGCCTTCGAGGCGCGCCGCCTGACGCCGCTTGGCGGCGATCGCGCGCGCGGCGGCCACAAGGGATACGGCCTCGCCATGATGGTGCAGATACTGTGCGATACGCTGACCGGTACCGGCATGCTGCGGCCAGGCGTCGGCCGCACCGAAACCGACCTCGGTCCTGGCCGATTCGGCCATTTCTTTTTGGCTCTGTCGCCCGATCTGCTGCGCGGCGACGAGGGATTCGATGACGACCTCGACCATGTCGTCGACCTCATGCGCGCCACGCTGCCGGTCGACCCCGCTCAGCCGGTCATGGTCGCGGGCGACCCGGAATACGCCGCCCACGCCGAACGGACGCGGTCGGGCGTGCCCATGACCGAGACGCTCTACGACGAAATCCGGTCGGTTGCGCGCAACAGCAACGTCGAATTCGTGCTCCGGGGCTGACCGAGGCAAGCCTCCGCCGTGGCGCGGGGAGGCCGTCGCGGTGTACAATCGGCGCCGCGGGTCTCTCGGGAGCCAAGACCGCGGTCGTCCTTCATTGAAACGCCCATGCGATTCGATGAACGACGTGAATCGCGGTCTTACCTCACGATTCGAGAGCGGGATTCACGTTTCAGACCGAAGCAGCGCTTCAATCCGAAACGACCCCGCTCTAGGAGCCTGTCCGAGTAATCGGATTTTGCTCGACGGCGGTATCGTGTCGTGATTCGTATTTCACATGAGCAAGACCTTTCGTCCGTGGGACGTTGATCAAGTGTGGCTGTTTCCGCCCTC
>VGDO01000035.1 GCA_016869645.1 Alphaproteobacteria bacterium | reverse complement strand
GTCCCGCGCTTCCACGCCATCCTCCCATGCTGAACCCATGTCAGCATGCAAGGCGCGAATGCGCCTTTCAACACATCCTCATTTCCACTTGGAACGTCGAGGAGCCTTAATGGGTAGGTAATTGTTTTGATGTTTCTCAGACGAGGCCGCAATCTTGACTTTGAGACTGTGATTGAGCATTTTACGCGGCAAAAGGTATTTGATGCCGATCAGTGCTGTACAGGGTGCGACGTCAGTAAATTGCGCGCGGGAAGGAACCAAAAATGGGCGATGTGAAGAGTGATCCCGCAGCCGACCTGCTGCGCATGACCACGTCGGTGGTTGCAGCCTACCTGGGCAACAATTCGGTACCGACCAGCCAGATCAGCGACCTGATCGGCTCGGTCTATGGCGCGCTCAAGGCGCTCAATTCCGGTGGCGATGGCGGTGGCGCGGCGGCGGATCTGCGTCCGGCGGTGCCGATCAAGCGATCGGTCACGGCCGACTACATCATCTGCCTGGAGGACGGCAAGAAGTTGAAGATGCTCAAACGGCATCTGCGCACGACGTACAATCTCACCCCCGAACAGTATCGCGCCAAATGGGGACTGCCGCCCGACTATCCGATGGTCGCACCCAATTACGCCGAGCAGCGCTCTGCTTTCGCCAAGAAGATCGGTCTCGGCCGCCTGACCGGGAAATCGGGCCGCCGCCGGCGCTGAGATCACAGGCAGCCGCAAAAGGAAACGGCCCGGCAGGTCACCCCGCCGGGCCGTGCTATTTGTCAAACCGACGACTGGCTTACATCTGCTGGTACTTGCCGTTCTTCCAGATGTACCAGACGTACACGGAATTCGACACGTCGCCCTTGTCGTCATAGATCAGCGTGCCCAGCACGGTCTCGAAGGTCTTGCCGCGAATCTGGGCGGCGACTTTTTGCGCGTCGGTCGAGTTTGCCTTCTTCGCCGCCTCGGCAAAGACCTGAAAGGCCGCGTAGGTGTAGAGCGTGTAGCCTTCCGGATTGTAGCCACCCTTCTTGAACTCATCGACGACGGCCTTGGCCGCCGGATTGCTCACGGGATCGGGCGCGAAGGTCATGAGCAGGCCTTCGCCGGCTGGCCCCGAAATCTTCCAGAACTCGTCAGTAACGAGCGCGTCCTCGGAAACGAACTGGGCACCGAAGCCCTGCTCGCGCGACTGCTTGACGAGCAGCCCGGTCTCGGTGTGGTAGCTGCCGACATAGACCACCTCGATGGCCTGCTGCTTCATCTTGCTGACCAGGGCAGTGTAGTCCTTGTCGCCGCGCGAGAAGGAATCCCAGATTGCTTCCTTTTGGCCCGCCGCGTTCATGTTCTTGCGGACTTCTTCGGCGATACCCTGGCCGTAGGGCGACTTGTCGTGCAAGATGGCAATCTTCTTGCCCTTGTACTTCTCGGCGAGGTACTTGCCTGCGACCACGCCCTGGATGTCGTCGCGGCCGCAGGTGCGGAACACGGTCTTCCAACCCTTGGTCTTGGCCTCATCGGTCAGGCGCGGATTGGTCGACGCCGGCGTGATCTGCAGGATGTTGTTCTCCGCGTACACGGCGGAGGCTGGGATCGACACGCCCGAGCAGTAGTGGCCGGCGACGAAAATGACCTTCTTCTGCACGAAGGAATTGGCGACCGGCAGGGCCTGCTTCGGCTCGCACTGGTCGTCGCCGAGCTCGAGCTTCAGCTTCTTGCCAAGCACGCCGCCCTTGTCGTTGATGTGCTTGATCGCCATTTCGGCGCCGCGCTTCATCTGCTCGCCGAAGACGGCATCGCTGCCAGTCATCGGGCCCGCGGTCGCGACCACGAGGTCCTGGGCGCTGGCAGGTGCGGCGCTCAGCGCTACCGCGGCCGCAGCGGCCATCAGGAATCCGGAAATCTTACGCATTCAGCTCTCCCTGTTTGAGTGGCGTTGGTGGGACGAAACCCCGGTGTGGCGTTCGGACGGTATTGCCATCCGACTCCGCCATTGATTCCACAGTTCAGGTAGGGGCGGCAAGCGCAATCGAAATCATTGATTCAAGGGCGCTTTTCGCGCCAAGACAGGATCCCGTCCGGCTCGTAGAGCCAGGGGTATTGACGCACCATCTTGCGCACCAACGTGACGCGGTAGGCGAGCAGCATGACGGCGACGAGAAAGACCACATCGACGACCAGTCCGCGTATCGAGATCAGGTCGCCAGCAAACAACATGTGCTCGTAGGTGCGGTGCCCCACCGCGAGCAGGACGCCATAGAGCAGACAATGCGTCCACGGTCGCCATGTGTGCGCCAACGCCTGGGCAGTCATCAATGCGAACCAGCCGAACAGCACGACCGTGCCGAAGAAGAACACCGGCCAGGACACGCTGCCGACGATCTCCGCGCTCATTGGTCCTCCGTTGCGCCGCCTTCCAGGTAAGCCGCGCGCACCTCGCGATTGGCGAGGAGCTCCCGGCCCGTGCCGGTCAGCGCTATGCTGCCGTTGACCAGGACATAGCCGCGATGCGCCAGGCGCAGCGCATGGAACGCATCCTGCTCGACCAGCAGGATCGTCGTCCCGGTCTTCTGGTTGATATCCTGGATGATCTGGAAGATCTGGCGCACGATCATCGGCGCGAGACCAAGCGACGGCTCGTCGAGCAAGAGCAGGCGCGGCCTGCTCATGAGCGCCCGCGCGATGGCGAGCATCTGCTGCTCGCCGCCTGACAGCGTTCCGCCACGCTGCGTTTCGCGCTGCTTCAGGATCGGAAAGATGCTGAAGACATTCTCGAGATCCTCGGAAAACTTCGCGGGATCGCCGACCAACGCGCCCATTTGAAGGTTCTCGAGCACGGTCATGCGCGGAAAGATGCGCCTTCCTTCCGGAGCTTGCGCGATGCCGCTGCGCATGATGAGGTGCGTCGGCACGCGCGTGATATCGCGCCCCTCGAACAGGATGCGCCCCGCGGCAGCCTGCGGTGTGCCGCAGATCGTCATCAGCAACGTCGATTTGCCCGCGCCGTTCGACCCGATCAGCGCGACGATCTCACGCTCCTTGACCTCGATGTCGACGCCCCTGAGCGCCTCGATGTGGCCATAGAGCGTATGGACCCGCTCGACGCGCAGCATGGTCAGCCCCTCGACCCCAGGTCGGCCGCGACCTCGGGCGGCAGTGCTTCGTCCTCGTCCTCACCGAGATAGGCGCGGATCACCGCCGGGTCTTTGCGCACGAACTCCGGTGTGCCGTCGGATATCTTGCGGCCGTAGTCGAGCACCACGACATGGTCCGAGATCTTCATCACCACGCTCATGTCGTGCTCGATCAGCAGAACGCCGATTTTGTGCTCGTCGCGGATGAAGCGGAGCATCTCGTTGAGTTCGGCCGACTCGCGTGCATTGAGTCCGGCCGCGGGCTCGTCGAGGCAGAGCAGAATCGGCTCCGTGCACATGGCGCGCGCGATCTCGAGCCGGCGCTGGTCGCCATAGGGCATGTTGCCGGCATCCTCGTCGGCGCGCGGAGTCAACCCAATTCGATCCAGCCAATACCTGGCCACGTCGACCGCGTGCGCTTCGGCCTGGCGATAGACCGGCAGGCCGAACAGGCCAAACAGCGTATAGCCGGAGGCGCGCATGAGGCGGTTGTGCTGAGCGACCAACAAGTTCTCCAGCACGGACATGCGTGGAAACAATCGGATGTTCTGGAAGGTCCGCGCCACGCGCGCGGTCTGGCCGATGCGATAGCCTTCCATCCGCTCGAGCAGGAACTCGCGCCCGCCCGCCTTATGCAAGGCGAGCCGACCGATCGTGGGCTTGTAGAAGCCGGTCAGGCAATTGAAGACTGTGGTCTTGCCGGCTCCGTTTGGGCCGATGATCGCCGTGATCTCGCGGTCGCCCGCATCGAAGGAGACGTCGTCGATCGCGACGAGACCGCCGAAGCGCATGGTCAAGTGCTCGACGCGGAGCAGCGGCGCCTGATTCATCGAGCGGGCGCCCGCGCCGCTACGGCGGGTGCAGGCTGCCGCCCTCTGAGGTGAATTGTCGGTTCGCGATGGGCCAGCAGGCCCTGCGGCCGCCAGACCATGATCGCCACCATCAGGGCGCCGAAGGCAACCATGCGATACGCCTCGAGATCTCGGAACCATTCGGGCCCGCCGATCAGGACGACGGAAGCTACGACGACGCCGATCTGGCTGCCCATGCCACCGAGCACGACGACCGCCAGGATGATGGCGGACTCGAGGAAGTTGAAACTCTCGGGGCTGATGAAACCCTGCCGCGTCGCAAAGAACGATCCGGCGAAGCCGCCAAACATGGCTCCAATGGCAAACGCGGTCAGCTTGGTGTTGGTCGGATTGATGCCGAGCGCGCGGCAGGCGATCTCGTCCTCGCGCAACGCCTCCCAGGCGCGCCCGATCGGCAGCTGGCGGATGCGCAGAGTGAACCAATTGGTCAGCAGGGCCATCGCCAAGATGATGTAGTAGAGCCAGATCACGCGATGGATCGGCGCAAAGTTCAGCCCGAAGAACTGGTGCACGGCAGTGACGCCCTCAGGCGGCGCGGCGGTGAACGGCATTCCAAAGAAACTCGGCCTGGCGATGCCACCCATGCCCTTGGGTCCGTTGGTCAACTCGTCCCAGTTGAGCAGGATGAGGCGGATCATCTCGCCGAAGCCCAGCGTGACGATGGCGAGATAGTCACCGCGCAGGCGCAGCACGGGAAAGCCCAGGAGTATGCCGAAGGTCGCCGCCATGGCGCCTGCGAGCGGCAGTGTCTCCCAGAAGTTGAGGCCCCAATTGAGCGAGATGATCGCGTAGGAGTACGCACCGACCGCGTAGAATGCGACGTAGCCAAGGTCGAGCAGCCCGGCGAGACCGACCACGACGTTGAGACCCCAGCCCAGCATAATGTAGGTCAGGACCAGAATGCCCAGATCGACCATGCGCTGATCGGCGAAAGGCATGAGCGGCATGACCAGCGCGAAGGCCGCCAGAGCGGGGCCGAGATACTTGCCGAGCCGGTAGATCACCGTTCCGGCCCGCTCGGCGACGTCGCTTGCATCCTGCTTCACGCGCCGCCCCGCCTGGTACATGAAAAACCAGGCGCGCAGCGCAATCACGCTGAAGACGATCCAGGTCAGCCAGCCGAGGGCGGGCCACGTGATCGCCACGATCCCGAGGAATGCATTGGCGGCCCACAACACGCTGAACGCGCCCGTCGCCACCAGAACGGCCGGGCTATGCCCCTGGTTGGCCAGAAGTAGGAGCAGACGCCCGACGAAGATCACGGCGACCGCGTAGAGCAGCTCGCCGAATCGATACTCCAGCACGATCGTCTGTGCCCGGTCGACGGTTAGAAATCCGACCAGCGGCAGGGCGAGGGCAGCCGATGCAAGCGCCATGGCGCCTGCATCCTTGAGATTCTCCTTGAGGCTTGGACCGGCATGCCCGGTCATAGCGGTCGACACCGTCTACACTTTCTCGATGTCTGGTTGTCCGAGCAAGCCGGTCGGCCGGAAGATCAGCACGAGAACGAGAATCGCGAATGCCGCCACGTCCTTGTACTCGACGCTGAAATAGGCGGACCAGAAGACCTCGATCAGTCCGATCAGCAGCCCGCCGAGCATGGCGCCGGGCAAGGAACCGATACCGCCGAGCACCGCCGCAGTGAATGCCTTGATTCCCGCTAGAAAGCCCACGTAGAAGTCGATGATGCCGTAGTAGAGCAGCCAGATCATGCCGGCGACCGCCGCGAGTGCCGCGCCCATGATGAAGGTGAGCGAAATCGTGCGGTCGACATCGACGCCGAGCAGCCGCGCCATCCTCATGTCCTGCTCGCACGCCCGCTGCTGGCGCCCCATCGAGGTGCGCGCGATCAGCAGAGAGAAACCGACCATCAGGACGGTGGTGACGGCGATAATGACCATCTGCATATAGCCGAACTTGACCGTGAAGCCGGTCGGGCTGGTCATCAGCTCGACGCCGCCCGAGATCATCGGCGGGATCGCCTTGTTGCGGGCGCCCTGGAGGAGCTGGACATAGTTCTGCAGGAAGATCGACATGCCGATCGCCGAGATCAGCGGAGCCAGCCGGTTTGAATTGCGCAACGCGCGGTAGCCGATCCGCTCGACCGCCCAGCCGTGCACGCCGGTGAACACCATGGCGATCAGCAGCATGCACAGCAGCGCAAATGGGACCCAGGTAAGCCCGAGGACGCCCAGGATCAGAAATGTGATCACGGCGACGAACCCGCCGATCATGAAGACGTCGCCATGGGCAAAATTCACCATGCCCAGGATCCCGTAGACCATGGTGTAGCCGATGGCGATGAGACCGAAGATGGCGCCCAAGGTGACGCCATTGATGAGTTGCTGGAGAAAGTACTCCATCTAGCCTGCCGCCCCTGCCACTCCCCTCGGCCGGCGGGTTGTTCCCGTCTGGCCCGGCTCCTGTCCCATCCCTGTAACCTATTTCGTGCAGCGCAGCAAAGACAATAGTCTTGCTGGTTCCGCGCCCTAGACGACGACCGAGCCGCCTCCTGAGCCGCCGCCGGACGTGCCGGGGCTTCGCTTGGACAGGACAAAGCGCAGTTTCTGCAGGGCCGTCCGCTTCAGCGTCTCGGGCGAGGACGAGGCCGGGCCGACGATCGACGCCTCCATCAGCGAGACAGGATCGACCGCGGTCACCTTGACATAGGCGCCGACGCGGCTGAATTCGATGATGATGTCGTCGTCACGCATGATCCGACGCCGCCCACCGGTGGGCTCCAACAGGGTGCACCATTATCTCGCAACACCCGCATTCTGGCGAGCCGAACCGTACGCATGCGTTCAAACCCGGCAATCTTGCATAACCGGCGGCCGCGTGATTCTCTGTTGGTCAATGTCAGCGGCGCTGCCGCTTTGATCGGAGTTCAAATCATGTCCGTCGCCGCCAAACCCGCGCCCAAGAGCGCAAAGGCCAGTTTCCAGTGGGACGACCCGCTGCTGCTCGACGATCAGTTGACCGAAGACGAGCGCATGATCCGGGATGCCGCGCGCGCCTACTGCCAGGAAAAGCTGATGCCGCGCATCCTCGAGGCCAATCGCCACGAGATCTTCCACCGGGAGATCATGAACGAGATGGGCGCGCTCGGCTTTCTCGGCTCGACCATCCAAGGCTATGGCTGCGCCGGCATCAACTACGTGTCCTACGGCCTGATCGCGCGCGAGGTCGAGCGCGTCGATTCGAGCTACCGCTCGGCGATGAGCGTGCAGTCCTCCCTGGTCATGCATCCGATCAACGCCTATGGCAGCGAGGCCCAGCGCCAGAAATACCTGCCCAAGCTCGCTACCGGCGAATGGGTCGGCTGCTTTGGCCTGACCGAGCCCGACCACGGCTCGGATCCCGGCAGCATGAAGACGCGGGCGACCAAGTCGTCCAACGGCTACGTGCTGAAGGGCGCCAAGATGTGGATCACCAATTCGCCGATCGCTGACGTGTTCGTCGTCTGGGCCAAGACTGAGGATGGCGTGATCCGCGGCTTCATCCTGGAAAAGGGCATGAAGGGCCTGTCGGCGCCGAAGATCGAGGGCAAGTTCTCGCTGCGCGCCTCGGTCACCGGCGAGATCGTCATGGACGATGTGCCGGTGCCCGAGGAGAACCTGCTGCCCAACGCCAAAGGCCTGGCGGGACCTTTCGGCTGCCTCAACAAGGCGCGCTACGGCATCGCCTGGGGCGCGATGGGAGCTGCCGAGTTCTGCTGGCACGCCGCGCGCGAGTACACGCTCGCCCGCCAGCAGTTCGGCCGGCCGCTCGCTGCCACTCAGCTCATCCAGAAGAAGCTGGCGGACATGCAGACCGAGATCACCCTAGGCCTCCAGGCGGCGCTCCGCGTCGGCCGCCTCAAGGATGACGGCCGCTGGGCACCGGAGATGATCTCACTGATCAAGCGCAACAATTGCGGCAAGGCGCTCGACATCGTGCGCCAGGCGCGCGACATGCACGGCGGCAATGGCGTGGCCGACGAGTTCCACGTGATCCGCCACGTCATGAACCTGGAGGCCGTCAACACCTATGAGGGCACGCACGACATTCATGCCCTCATCCTCGGCCGCGCGCAGACCGGCCTCGAGGCGTTCACCGGCAAATAGACCGACCGAATCCGGCGTTCAGGGCTTGCGCTGGCGCTGGGCGCAGGCCTGCGCGAAGGCCGCCTGATCAGCCCCGCTCAGCGGCTCGTTGTTGAAAAAAACCTGGTTGCCGCGCACGGAGACGGTGCCGATGCGCGCCTCCGGCCGGTAGAGCGTGCCCTGGAGCGACGGCGCCAGGCGATTGCTGAGATCGATGGAGATCGGGATCTCGATGACGTCAGGCATTTTGATCGGCGAGGCGTTGCTCGGCAGGTCGGCGGGCGCCACCGGACGACCGCGTACATCGACGCCCGGCTTGTAGGCGACGTCAGCCGAGGGCTGATGCTCGACCAGCTTGCGGCAATCGGCATCGCTGACCGTGACCGTGGTGCGCTCCTGGGCCTCTGTCGGCGCGGCAAAGCCCAAGGGAAACGCAGTCAAGATAGCCGCGGCTGTCGGGGCGAATCGCATCGGTTTATTCTAATCCCGAGTCGCCAATTTAGCGATAGCCAAGTCCCCCGAATCAGATATCTACTGCCCAGCGCTTCGGCTTCCAAGAGGGGGAAGGTCGCCATGATCGCTCAATATTTCCAGCTCGCTGAGAACAAGACTGACATGCGCACCGAGGTGGTGGCGGGACTCACCACCTTCCTGACCATGGCCTACATCATCTTCGTCAACCCGGCGATCCTGAAGGACGCCGGCATGGATCACGGCGCCGTCTTCGTGGCGACCTGCCTTGCGGCCGCATTCGGCAGCCTGCTCATGGGCATCTACGCCAATTATCCGATTGCGCTCGCGCCGGGCATGGGTCTCAACGCCTTCTTCGCCTATGGCGTCGTCAAGGGCATGGGACATCCCTGGGAGGTGGCGCTCGGCGCGGTCTTCATCTCCGGTGTCATCTTCCTGGCGCTCAGCGTCACGCCGGTCCGCGAATGGATCATCAACAGCATCCCGCGTTCGCTCAAGCTGGCGATCTCCGCCGGCATCGGGCTGTTCCTCGGCATCATCGCGCTCAAGAACGCCGGCATCGTTGCGGCCCACCCCGCGACCTTTGTCACGGTCGGCAAGCTGACCGAAGCGAGTGTCGTGCTGGCGGTGCTCGGCTTCTTCGTCATGATCGCGCTCGACGCGCGCCGCGTGCCCGGCGCCATCATGATTGCCATTCTGGGCACGACGGCGGTCGGCATCGTGCTCGGCCTGTCGCCCTTCAACGGCATCGTGTCGGCGCCGCCCAGCCTCGCCCCCACCTTCATGAAGATGGACCTTGCCGGCGCGCTCAGCCTCGGTCTCGTCGCCATCGTCTTCACCTTCCTGCTGGTGGACATGTTCGACAACGCCGGCACCTTGATCGGCTTGGCCCATCGCATCGGCATCATCGATGCCGAGGGCAAGGTGCCGCGCATGAACAAGGTGCTGATCACCGACAGCGCGGCGGCCATGGCCTCGGGCGTGCTCGGAACGTCGACCACCGTCAGCTACATCGAGAGCGCGGCCGGCGTGCGCGCCGGCGGCCGCACGGGCCTGACCGCCGTGGTGGTCGCCGCCCTGTTCCTCTTGTCGTTGTTCCTGGCGCCGCTCGCCACCTCGGTGCCCGCCTATGCCACCGCGCCCGCCCTGCTCTTCGTCGCATGCCTGATGGCGCGCGGCCTGACCGAGATCGATTGGGACGATGTCACGGAATATGCGCCCGCGGTCGTGACCGCGCTCGCCATGCCGCTGACGTTCTCGATCGCACACGGCATCGGCTTCGGCTTCATCTCCTATGCTGCCATCAAGCTGCTGTCCGGCCGCATCAGCGACATCAGCCCGGCCGTCGGCGTGCTGGCGGTCGTCTTCGTCATCAAGTTCGCGTTGCTCTAGAACCTCGAACCGGCGGCGCGACGAGATTCCGCGTGACGCCGCCGGCAAAATTTTGTACGGTCAGCCCACAAGAGAGGCAGCATCAAGTAACGATGCGCCACGGTCCAAGTTTAGGGAGATGCGGCGTCTAGAGCGGCGCAAGCGAACGGCAAATCAAAGCCGGATCGTTTTGCGGCCGGTTCAAGTAAAATGGCAAAGACCTCACGGTCTTTGCCATTTTTTATTTTGCCAATGCCATCCACGGCGGCTTCTGCTGTGCGATTTTCTTGAAGACCGGGCACCCCGCGTGATGAGCGCCCGGCAGATAGCCCAGGCTCATCAGGAACTCGCCCACGATCTCGCCGCCGGTGAAGCGGAAGGTCTGCTTGAACAGCTTGACCCATTGGTCCTTCGGCCGGGGATGATGCAGATCGAGCCATCCGGCAAACGAGCCGTGACGATCGCGGAGCTCGCACACCACCCTGGCATTGTCGATGACGGCCTCGATCTTGAGCCGGTTGCGGATGATGCCCGCGTCCTTCAACAGCCGGGCCTTTTGCCGCGCCCCATAGCGTGCGACGCGATCTGGATCGAAGCCTTCGAAGGCAGCCATGAATGCTGCACGCTTGTTGAGAATCGTGAGCCACGACAGACCGGCCTGGTTGATCTCGAGTGCGAGGCGCTCGAACAGGACCGCGTCGTCGCGATTGTGGAACCCGTACTCGGTATCGTGGTAGGGGCCGTGAACCGGATGCCCCGGAGCCGCCTCGCAATAGCCATTGGCCTTCGGCGCGACGAATTTGACAGCTTGGCTCACGGCGGCGGCCTCAGAGTGATCAGGTCGGAGGTGATGATCAGGTAGCAGATCGACCAGATCAAGGCCGAGATCCCCGACGTGATACCGAGCTTGAGCCACATGCGTGGCTGCTCCGGCGCGCTCGTCGCCATGCCCGGCTCGACCTTGTCGGGCACCTTGACGCCCCACGGGAGCACCGTGAACAGCACGAGCCACCAGATGACGATGTAGAGAACTGTGCCGGTCACCCACGTCACGCCGCGTCCCCGCCTCTTCCCGTCACCGAATCCGGACTCAGGCCTGCTCCAGCTCGACCAGCGTGCCGCAGAAATCCTTGGGATGAAGGAACAGCACCGGCTTGTCGTGGGCGCCGATCTTGGGCTCGCCATCGCCGATCACGCGCGCGCCCTGCGCCTTCATGCGGTCGCGCGCCGCGATGATGTCGTCGACCTCGTAGCAGACGTGGTGCATGCCGCCGGCCGGATTGCGCTCGAGAAAGCTCTTCACCGGCGAGCTCGCGCCCAGCGGCTCGAGCAGCTCGATCTTGGTGTTGGGCAACTCGACGAACACGACCGTGACGCCGTGCGCCGGCAAGGCCTGGGGTGCGGAAACCTTGGCACCCAGCGTCTCGCGGTAGACGGCGGCGGCCTTCGCCAGGTCGGGGACGACGATCGCCACGTGATTGAGCCTGCCGATCATAGCTCCACTCCTAGACCCTGATCAGGTGCACGTCCGTGACCGGCTTCTTGCCGCGCACGGCGCTCATGAGCCGGCGCACGGCGAGCCTTGCGGCTTCCTTGATCTGATCGTCATCGCGCCGCGTCAGGGTCGGCAGCTTCTCGACCGCCGCGCGAACGGCGGCGACGATCTCCGCAGCGAGCTCGGGCTCGCCTGCCGCGTCGACCAGGCCGTGGACCGTCACCTGCGGATCGGCCTTGAAGCGACCATCCTTGTCGACAACCAGGGTCGCGACGGCGGCGCCGTTGTGCATGATGCGCGCGCGCGTCCTGACCACGGCGTGATCGATCGGAATGATGCGCGACCCGTCGACCGCCAGGCGGCCGGCCTGAACCTCGCCCATGAGTGCCGCGCGACCGGGCGCCAGCCGGAGGACCGAACCATTGCCGACGACGACGGATTGCGGAACCTGACAACGCTCAGCCAGCCTTGCGTGCTCGACCAGATGGCGCCGCTCGCCATGCACGGGTACGGCCACGCGCGGACGTACGAGTTGATACATGCGAGCCAGCTCGTCGCGTGCGGGATGGCCCGAGACATGGATCGGCTCTTCGATCGCCGTGACGACCTCGACGCCGAGCGCGTGGAGCTGGTTCTGCAAGAGCGCGATCGAGCGCTCGTTTCCAGGGATGACCCGCGACGAGAACACGGCGGCGTCCCCCTCTTCGAGCACGATCTCGGGATGGCTGCCCGACGCGATGCGCGCCAGCGCGGAACGCGGCTCGCCCTGGCTGCCGGTGCACAGCAGGAGAACGCTGTCGCGGGGCAGGAAGCCGGCCTCCTCGTCGGTGAGGAACTTGGGCAACCCCCGGAGATACCCGGTCGCCTTGGCTGCGTCGTGAATGCGCCACAGCGATCGCCCCACCAGGGCGACATGGCGGCCGTGCCGTTCGGCCACCCGCGCCACGCTCTCCAGGCGGGCCACGTTCGTGGCGAAGCAGGCGACTGCCACGCGATGCCGGAAGCGGCCGATGAGCCCCATCAGACTCTTGCGCACATCGGCCTCGGAGCCCGCCTGCCCCGGCACGAAGACATTGGTCGAGTCGCCGACCAGGGCCAGCACTCCCTCGTCCCCGACGCGGCGCAACGCGTCATAGTCCGCCGCCGGGCCGGTCAGCGGCTCCGGGTCGAACTTCCAGTCGCCGGTGTGCAGGACGGTGCCGGCGGAGGTGCGCAGGACGAGCGCATTCGGCTCGGGAATGGAATGGGTGAGCGTGATCAGCTCGATCGCGAAGGGGCCGATCTCGAAGCGCCCGCCCATCGGCACCTCGCGAATCTCGACGGGCTCGACCAGATTGTCATCACGCAGCTTGGCGCGCAGCACGGCCGCAGTGAACGGCGTGGCATAGACCGGACAACGCAGGCGCGGCCACAGGTACTGGATCGCACCCAGGTGATCTTCGTGCGCGTGGGTCAGCACCAACCCGACCAGGTCGGCCTTACGCTCCTCGATGAAGGCCGGGTCGGGCATGATGACCTCGATGCCCGGCGTGGTGTCGTTGCCAAACGTCACGCCGAGGTCAACCATCAGCCATTTGCCTCGATGGCCGAACAGGTTGAGATTCATGCCAATCTCGCCGGCGCCGCCCAACGGCACGAAATAGAGCTCGCCCCCGTGCATGCTCAGGCGCAGCGGCTCCGTCGGCCGAACCTCGGTGACGGCATTCATGTGCGCGAATTCAGCCGATGAACGAGCACGAGGCCGTGCATGGTCAGCTCACTATCGACATGATCGAACTTCTTCGTGGCGCCTTCGAACAGCGGCGCCAAACCGCCTGTCACAATCACCTTCATCGGCTTGCCGAATTCCTCCTTGATGCGTTCGATCAGTCCCTCGATCAGGCCGACATAGCCCCAGAACACGCCGGACTTCATGCACTCGACGGTCGAGGTACCGATGATGCGGGACGGCCGGGCGACCGCAACGCGGGGCAGCATCGCGGCCGCCATGTGCAGCGCCTCCATCGACAGATTGATGCCCGGCGAGATCACACCGCCGCGGTAGTTGCCGTCGTCGTCGACGACGTCGAAGGTCGTGGCGGTCCCCAGGTCGACCACGATCGCCGGGCCGCCATAGCGGTGATGGGCCGCCAGCGTGTTGATCAGGCGGTCGGCGCCGACCTCGTTGGGAAATTGGACTTTGGCCTCAACGCCCTTGATGACGTTGGGTTCCCCGAAGACCTGCGGTTCGCAGGCGAAGTAGGTGCGGCACAGGACTTTGAGATTGAACAGGGCTTCGGGCACCACGGTCGCGATGATCGCTGCGTCGATGTCCCTGGGTGCCAGACCCTTGAGCGCCATGAGCTGGATGATCCAGACCGCGTATTCGTCGCCGGTCCGCTTGATGTTGGTGGCCGAACGCCAAGCGCCGCGCTCGGTATCGCCGTCGTAGACCGAGAACTTGACGTTCGTGTTGTTGGCGTTGATGGCAAGGAGCATGGGCGTCAGCTCGCGAAGAACACGTCGCCGGCGGCGATCCGCCGCCGGCCGCCGCCGGCCAGATCGAGGACCAGCGCACCGCTGTCGTCGAGGGTGGCGAACCGCCCCTCGAGTGTCGAGCCCTCCAGGCGGACCCGGATCGGTTCGCCCACGCCCCTGGCGCGCGCCAGCCAGGCTTGCCGAACCGGTGCGAACCCCTCACGCGTCCAGCGCGCCGCCCAGGCCGCGAAATGCCCGGCAAAGGCCGATAGAACCTGCGCAACCGCCGCTGTCGCGCCGCGCGCGGCAAGATCGGTCGCCGGCGTCTCGGCGTCCTCGGGATGGCTCGTCACGTTGACGCCCACGCCGAGAACGACGTAGTCGACGCGCGCGGCGCCCGGGGCGGATTTCGCCTCGAGCAGGATGCCGGAGATCTTGCGGTCATCGAGCAGCACGTCATTCGGCCATTTGTAGCGCAGGAGCGCCGGGGGCGGCAGCAGCGATCCTACAGCCTCGCCGACCCCCAGGCACGCCACAAAGGACAGTTGCGCCGCCTGGGCAGGGCCGGCATCGGGTCTGAGGACCAGCGAGCAGTAGAGGTTGCCGCGCGGCGAATGCCAAGCCCGCCCGCGGCGGCCGCGCCCCGACATCTGCTCCTGCGCCCAGACCAACGTGCCGTCGGCGGCGCCCGCTTCGGCCAGGCGATGGGCTTCGTCGTTGGTGCTGTCGACACGATCGAGACTGACCAGGCGGTAGGCGGGCGGCAGCTGCGGCCGGCCCGCTTGCGACGTCATCCGCCGAACAATGCCGCCGCCGCCGAGGCCGCCCCGTTCATCAGCGGCAGGGGATAGACGAAGAACAGCAGAGTGATGATCCCCGTGGCGAACATGATCGTCGTCATCTCGCCGCCGATGCGCTGGTCGAGCGCCTCGATCGGCTCGTCGAAATACATCAGCTTCACGATGCGGATGTAGTAATAGGCCGCCACCACGCTCGCCAGCACGCCGATCACGGCCAAAGAGTAGAGCTCGGCCTGGACAGCCGCCTGGAACACGAAGAACTTGCCGAAGAAGCCGGCCATGGGCGGGATGCCGGCCATGGAAAACATGAACACGGCCAGCATGAAGGCCATCATGGGATGGGTCTTGGACAGGCCGGTCAGATCGGCAATGCCCTCGACCAGGCGTCCCTGATGGCGCATCGAGAGAATGCAGGCGAAGGTGCCGACCGCCATGAACAGATAGAGCGCGACGTAGATCACGACGCCGCGCACGCCGGCCTGGCTGCCGGCGGCGAGCCCGACCAGCGCATAGCCCATGTGCCCGATCGAGCTATAGGCCATCAGCCGCTTGATATTGGACTGGTTGATCGCGGCAAAGGCGCCCAGCACCATGGAGCCGATCGAGACCGCGACGATGATCTGCTGCCACTGGTCGACCAGGTCGCCGAAGGGACCCAGCAGGGTGCGCGTGAACAGCGCGATGGCCGCGATCTTCGGCGCCACCGCGAAGAAGGCGGTCACCGGCGTGGGCGCGCCCTCGTAGACGTCGGGCGTCCACATGTGGAACGGCACGGCCGAAACCTTGAAGCACAGTCCGGCGCACAGGAACACGATGCCGATGATGACGCCGACCGGCGCCGCTCCGCTGCTCTCCGCGAACAGGCGCGCCAGGCCGACGAACGAGGTGGTGCCGGCAAAGCCATAGATCAGGGACGCGCCGTAAAGCAGCATGCCCGACGACAGCGCGCCGAGGACGAAATACTTGAGGCCCGCCTCGGAGGACTTGACCGTGTCGCGCCGGATCGCGGCGACGACGTAGAGCGACAGGCTCTGCAGCTCCAGGCCGACATAGAGCGCGATCAGGTCGTTCGCCGAGATCATCATGAGCATGCCTAGTGTGGCGAACAGCAGGAGCACGGAGTATTCGAAGCGCTCCATGCGCTCGCGCTCCATGTAGCTCATGGACATGATGGTGGCGAGGCCCGAGCCAAGCAGCACCAGCACCTTCATGAAGCGCGCGAACCCGTCGACGACGAACTGACCATTGAAGGTTTCAGCGCGGTCGCCGTTGGCCACGAGTACCAGGACGGCCGTGATGGCCAGTCCCGCCACGGCGAGCCAGGCGCAGCCGCGCGGACTGCGCTCGCCGCCGAACACGCCGTACATCAGCAACGCCATCGCAATGACGGCGAGAGCAATCTCCGGCAGAGCCGGCAGCAGGGCGGGCACGGCCGTCGGCGTCATCGCGTCTCTCCCATTCCGACGAGTCTTGCCAACATGATGGTCGGCGGCTCGATCGTGAGGCTGGCCGTGCTGCGGGCGGCCTCATAGTCCTTGATCAGCTTGTCGATCGAAGCATGCATCGGGGTGAGGAACGACACGGGATAGATACCCATCCACAACGTCACCAGTATCAGCGGCGCGAACACCGCGACCTCGCGCCAGCTCATGTCGAGGATGTCCTTGAGCGATTCCTTCTCCAACTTGCCGAACATGACCCGGCGATAGAGCCAGAGCATGTAGGCGGCGCCGAGCACGACCCCGGTCGCGGCGAAGAAGGCGACCCACGTGTTGGCCTGATAGGCGCCGACCAGGGCGAGGAATTCGCCGATGAAGCCGCTGGTCCCGGGCAGGCCGACCGAGGCCAGCGTGAACAGCATGAACACCACGGCATAGATCGGCATACGGTGCACCAGACCGCCATAGCTGTCGATCAGGCGCGAATGCATGCGGTCGTAGACGACGCCGACGCACAGGAACAGCGCGGCCGAGACCACACCGTGGCTCAGCATCTGGATCATCGCACCTTCCAGGCCCTGCCGATTGACCGTGAAGATGCCGATGGTCACGAAGCCCATGTGGGCGACCGAGGAATAGGCAATCAGCTTCTTCATGTCCTCCTGGGCAAGGGCCACGAGCGACGTGTAGATGATCGCCACAATGGAGAGCGTGTAGACCATCGGCGCGAAAAAGGCCGACGCTTCCGGGAAGATCGGCAGCGAGAACCTGAGAAAACCATAGCCGCCCATCTTCAGCAGAACACCGGCCAGGATCACCGACCCCGCGGTCGGCGCTTCGACATGCGCGTCGGGCAGCCAGGTATGCACCGGCCACATCGGCACCTTGACCGCGAAGGACGCGAAGAAGGCGAGCCACAGCCAGATCTGCCAGGACGGATGGAAGCCGTGCTTCATCAGGGTCGGGATGTCGGTCGTGCCGGAGTCGAAGTACATCGCCAGGATGGCAATGAGCATCAGGACCGAGCCCAGCAGCGTGTAGAGGAAGAACTTGAACGCGGCATAGACGCGCCGCGGCCCGCCCCACACGCCGATGATCAGGAACATCGGCAGCAGCACGCCCTCGAAGAACATGTAGAACACGACGAGATCGAGCGCGCAGAACATGCCGACCATGAGCGTCTCGAGCACGAGGAACGCGATCATGTACTCCTTGACGCGCGTCTCGATGACCTCCCAGCTCGCCAGCACACAAATCGGCGTCAGCAGCGTCGACAACAGGACGAAGAACAGCGAAATGCCATCGACGCCCATGTGATAGGAGATGTTGAAGCTGGGCAGCCATTCCGCCTTTTCGACGAACTGGAACTCGGCGCTCGAGGAGTCGAACCCGGCCCAGATCAGCAGCGACACGACGAAGGTGATGAGCGACGTCCACAGCGCGACATTGCGCGCGTTGCGCGCCACCATGTCGGGTTCGCCGCGGGTCAGCAGGATGAAGACCGCGCCCACCAGCGGCAGGAAGGTGGTGACGGAAAGGATCGGCCAGTCGGTCATGTCAGCGGCCTCCCCTCAGTGCAGCCGCCAGAGGTACCAGCTGACCAGGGCGACGACGCCGATCAGCATGGCGAAGGCGTAGTGATAGACGTAGCCGGTCTGCAGCCGGCCGGCGCGTCGCGCGAGCCGGATGGTGGCCGCCGATATGCCGTCCGGCCCGAAGCCGTCGATCACGTAGCCGTCGCCGCCTTTCCACAGCCCGCGGCCGAGCCAGACGGCGGGGCGAACGAAGAGCATGTCGTAGAGCTCGTCGAAGTACCACTTGTTGAGCAGGAACTTGTAGAGCGGCTCGTGGGTGCGCACGAGCATGCCCGGCAGCTCCGGCCGTGCGATGTAGAAGTAGTAGGCAAGCGCGATGCCGGCCGGCGCCACCACGATCGGCAGCGCCTTGACCCAGAACGGCACATGGTGCGCCGCCTCGATCGTATTGTGCTGCGGCAGGACGAGGAGCGCATCCTTCCAGAACGCGGTCATCTTGCCGCCCGCGAAGTATTCGTAGCCGATGAAGCCCGACACAACCGCGCCAACCGCCAGCACCAGAAGCGGCACGATCATGATCATCGGCGATTCATGGACGTGCGCCATGACGTGCTCGTCGGCGCGCGGCGTGCCATGGAAGGTCATGAACAGCAGGCGCCAGGAGTAGAAGGCGGTCAGGAAAGCGGCCCCTATGCCAAGCCAGAACGCGTAGGCGCCGACGCCGCTATTCGCCGCATAGGCCGCCTCCAGGATCAGGTCCTTCGAGTAGAAGCCGGCGAAGAACGGAATGCCGGCAAGCGCCAGGCTGCCGATCCACATGACGGCGTAGGTATAGGGCACCTGGCGCCAGATGCCGCCCATCTTGCGCATGTCCTGTTCGTCGGACATGGCGTGGATGACCGAGCCGGCGCCGAGGAACAGCAGCGCCTTGAAGAAGGCGTGCGTCATCAGGTGGAAGATCGCCGCCGAATAGGCCGACACACCGGCCGCGAAGAACATGTAGCCGAGCTGGCTGCAGGTCGAATAGGCGATGACTCGTTTGATGTCGTTCTGGACCAGGCCGATGGTCGCGGCGAAGAACGCCGTCGATGCACCGACCACGGCGACCACGGCGAGCGCCATCGGCGCGTATTCGAACATCGGCGACAGGCGGCACACCATGAACACGCCGGCCGTGACCATGGTCGCGGCGTGGATCAGCGCCGACACCGGGGTCGGCCCCTCCATGGCGTCCGGCAGCCAGGTATGCAAGCCAAGCTGCGCCGACTTGCCCATGGCGCCGACGAAGAGCAGCAGGCACAGCACGGTCATGGCGTCGTAACTCTGGCCGAGGAACTCGATCTTCGACCCGGCCTTGGCCGGCACTGCCTGGAAGACCGCGTCGAAATTGACGCTGTCGAAGACGAGATAGGTCGCGAAGATGCCGAGCGCAAACCCGAAGTCGCCGACGCGGTTGACGATGAAAGCCTTGATCGCCGCCGCGTTGGCCGACGGCCGGTCGTACCAGAAGCCGATCAGCAGGTAGGAACAGAGCCCGACGCCCTCCCAGCCGAAGAAGAGCTGGACGAAGTTGTCCGCCGTCACCAGCGCCAGCATGAAGAAGGTGAACAGGCTGAGATACGACATGAAGCGCGGGATCGACGTGTCGTGGCTCATGTACCCGATCGAGTAGATGTGGATCCAGGTCGAGCAGAACGAGACCACGAACACCATGACGGCTGTCAGCGTGTCGAACCGGACAGCCCAGGACAGCTCCAGCGTGCCGGACTGGATCCAGGTGAAAATGTCGACAGTCTTGACCTGGCCGAGGATCGCCACCTGGTGCAGCGCCACGATTCCGAGCAGGGCCGACAGCACCATACAGCCGCAGGTGACGATCTGGGCGCCGCGGTCGCCGATGACGCGGCCGAAGAAGCCGGCGATGAAGGCGCCGATCAGCGGCAGGAAGACGATGGCCTGATACATCTTCGGTTCAGCCCTTCATCAGGTTGATGTCTTCCACCGCGATCGTGCCGCGGTTGCGGAAATAGACGACCAGGATCGCCAGGCCGATCGCCGCCTCGGCGGCGGCCACGGTCAGCACGAACATGGCGAACACCTGACCGACGAGGTCGCGCAAGTGAACTGAGAAGGCGACGAAGTTGATGTTGACCGCGAGCAGCATCAGCTCGATCGACATCAGGATGATGATGACGTTCTTGCGATTGAGGAAAATGCCGAGGATGCCCAGCGTGAACAGGATCGCCGAAACAGTCAGGTAGTGCGCGAGACCGATCTGCAGCATGGCTCAGACCCCTCCCCGCGTGGTCACCTTGACGACGGCGACCGCCTCGTCGCGCCGGCGCGCGTTCTGGGTCGCGATCGACTGGCGCTTGACGCCTTCGCGCTTGCGCAGCGTGAGCACGATGGCGCCGATCATGGCAACCAGCAGGATCAGGCCCGCGGCCTGGAACAGGTAGATGTAGTGCGTGTAGAGCACGCGCCCCAGCGCGTGCGTGTTGGTCAATTCGCCCGGCGTCGGCGCGGGAACGAGGCGCGCCTGACCGGCCTCCGGCGCCACCACCCAGGTGCCGAAGATCATGATCAGCTCGACCAGCAGGATGAGCCCGATGATGCCGCCGACCGGCAGGTACTGCAGGAAGCCTTGACGCAGCTCGGCGAAGTTGATGTCGAGCATCATCACCACGAACAGGAACAGCACCGCGACCGCGCCGACATAGACGATGATCAGGATCATCGCCAGGAACTCCGCCCCCATCAGCACGAAGAGGGCCGCCGCATTGAAGAATGCGAGGATCAGGAACAGGACGGAATGCACGGGATTGCGCTGCGAGATCACCATCACGCCGGAGGCGATGGCGACGGCGGCGAAGACGTAGAAGGCGATGGCCTGGATGATCATGGGTCGGGACTCAGCGGTAGGGCGCGTCGGCCGCCAGGTTGGCCGCGATCTCGGCCTCCCACCGGTCGCCGTTCGCAAGCAGCTTGTCCTTGTTGTAGAACAGCTCCTCGCGCGTCTCGGTGGCGAACTCGAAGTTCGGCCCCTCGACGATGGCATCGACCGGGCAGGCCTCCTGGCAGAAGCCGCAATAGATGCACTTGGTCATGTCGATGTCGTAGCGCGTCGTGCGCCGGCTGCCGTCGTCGCGCGGCTCGGCCTCGATGGTGATCGCCTGGGCCGGGCAGATCGCCTCGCACAGCTTGCACGCAATGCAGCGTTCCTCGCCGGTCGCGTAGCGGCGCAGCGCGTGTTCGCCCCGGAAGCGCGGGCTGAGCGGACCCTTTTCGAAGGGATAGTTGAGCGTCACCGGCGGCTTGAACATGTAGCGCAGCGTCAGCCACAGGCCCGAAAGCAGCTCGGAGAGCAGTAGGCTGCGTGCCGTACGATCGAGGAAGGCCATGGCAGCGTCACTCCGAAAGGCCGGAACAGGGTCCCGGCGCGAATGGTTCGTATCCCGTCATTCTCATACCCATCCCATGGCGACGAGCACGCCGGCCGTGATCACGACCCACAGCAGCGAGAACGGCAGGAATACCTTCCAGCCGAGGCGCATGAGCTGGTCGTAGCGGTAGCGCGGGAAGGTCGCCCGCACCCACAGGAAGAAGAACAGCACGAGCGCGATCTTGAGGAAGAACCAGATCGGCCCGGGGATCCAGGTGAACGGCGCGAAGTTGAAGGGCGGCAGCCAGCCGCCGAGGAACAGGATCGACGTCATCGCGCTCATCAGGATCATGTTGGCGTATTCGCCGAGGAAGAAGAGCGCGAAGGTCATCGCCGAGTATTCGACGAAGTAACCGGCGACCAGCTCCGATTCGCCTTCCGGCAGGTCGAAGGGCGATCGATTCGTTTCCGCCAGCGCCGAAACGAAGAAAATGACGAACATGGGCAGCAGCGGCAGGGCGAACCACACAGTTCTCTGCGCTTCGACCACCTTGCTGATGTTGAGCGAGCCGACGCACAGCAGGACCGTGATGATGACGAAGCCGATCGAGACCTCGTAGGACACCATCTGCGCGGCCGAACGCAGCGCGCCGAGGAAGGCGTATTTCGAATTGCTCGCCCAGCCGGCCATGATCACGCCGTAAACGCCGAGCGAGGAGATGGCGAACAGGTAGAGCACGCCGACATTGATGTCGGCGAGCACGACGCCCGCGTCGAACGGGATCACCGCCCAGGCGACCAGGCTCAGGACGAAGGTCAGCATCGGCGCCGCGACGAACACGATGCGGTTTGCACCCGACGGCAGCACCGTCTCCTTGACCAGCAGCTTGAGGCCGTCGGCGATCGGCTGCAGCAGGCCGAAGGGGCCGACCACGTTCGGTCCCTTGCGCAGCTGCATGGCGGCAATCACCTTGCGTTCCGCCAGCGTCAGATACGCCACGGCCAGCAGCAGCGGAATGACGATGGCGACGATCTGCGCGACGATGATCGCCGTCGGCCACGCGTATCCGGTCCAGAACTCAGCCATGGGTGCCGGTCTTCCCTGCCGACTGCTTGGCCTTGACGAACACTTCGGTGCACTCCGCCATGGTCTTCGATGCCCGGCTGATCGGGTCGGTCATGTAGAAATTCCGCACCGGTGACGCGAAGGGCTGGCTCGTCATGCTGCCGGCGGTGCCGAAGCCGGTCCACACCGCCGGCGCCAGCGCTTCGGCGCGTGCGAAGACGGGATTGACCTGCGCCAGCCGCTTGCGCACGTCGGCGAGCGTGTCGTAGGGCAGCTTGCGGCCGATGACGTCGGACAGCGCGCGCAGGATCTTCCAGTCCTCGCGCGCCTCGCCCGGCGGGAAGGTGGCGATCCGGGCGATCTGCACGCGCCCCTCGGTGTTGACGTAGGTCGCGTTCTTCTCGGTGTAGGCCGCTCCGGGAAGGATGACGTCGGCACGGTGCGCGCCCGCGTCACCATGGTGTCCCTGATAGATGACGAAGGTGCCGCCCAGGCGCGACATGTCGATCTCGTCCGCGCCGAGCAGGAAGACGACCTCGATGGCGCCGGTGGACGCCCCCTCGAGGATGCCCGCGACGTCGCGACCGCCCTCGGCCGGCACGAGGCCGAGATCGAGACCGCCGACGCGCGCTGCCGCGGTGTGCAGCACGTTGAAGCCGTTCCAGCCCTCCTTGATCATGCCGAAGGTTTCGGCGAGCGCGCGCGCCGCAGAGAGCACGGCGGCACCGTCCGGTCGCGCGAGCGCCCCTTGCCCCACGATCAGCATCGGATGCCGGGCGGATCGCAGCACCTCGGCGAAGCCGTGGCGTCCTGCGGCGAGTTCGGTCAGCGTGTCGGGGCCTGCGCCCAGGTGCTGGTGCTTGTAGGTCAGATCGAGGCTTTCGCCGATCACGCCGACCTTGAGACCGCCCGCGAGGTAGCGTTTGCGGATGCGTGCATTGACGAGCGGCGCTTCCCAGCGCGGGTTGGTGCCGATGAGCAGGATGGCGTCGGCCTGTTCGATGCCTGCGATCGTGGTGTTGAACACGTAGCCGGCCCGCACGCCGGCGCCGAGCTTGGCGCCGTCCTGGCGGCAATCGATGTGGGGCGATTCGAGGGCCGCCATCAGGTCCTTGAGCGCCACCATGCTCTCGGCGCAGGCGAGATCGCCCGCGATCGCGGCGACGCGGCCGCCGGCCACGCCGGCCAACCGCTGACGGATCGCGAGAAAGGCCTCATCCCACGTGGCTTCGACCAGCTTGCCCTGGCGCCTCACATAAGGACGGTCCAGGCGCTGGCGCTTGAGCCCGTCGCACGCGAACCGCGTCTTGTCGGAGATCCACTCCTCATTGACCGCCTCGTTGAGGCGGGGCAACACGCGCATCACCTCGGCGCCGCGCGTGTCGATACGAATGTTGCTGCCGAGCGCGTCCATGACGTCGATCGATTCGGTCTTGCGCAGCTCCCAGGGTCGCGCGTTGAAGGCATAAGGCTTCGAGGTCAAGGCACCGACCGGGCAGAGATCGATGATGTTGGCCGAGAGCTCGGAATCGAGTGCCTTCTCGAGGTAGGTCGTGATCTCCATGTCCTCGCCGCGCCCAGTCGCGCCGAGCTCCTCGACGCCGGCGATCTCGTTGGCGAAGCGGATGCAGCGCGTGCAGTGGATGCAGCGGGTCATGATGGTCTTGACCAGCGGCCCCATGTTCTTGTCCTTGACCGCGCGCTTGCCCTCGCCGTAGCGGCTGTGGTCGCGGCCATAGGCCATGGCCTGATCCTGCAGGTCGCACTCGCCGCCCTGGTCGCAGATCGGGCAATCGAGCGGATGGTTGATCAGCAGGAACTCCATCACGCCGTTGCGCGCCTTCTTGACCATCGGCGTATCGGTCTTGATCACCATGTTGTCGGCCGCCGGCATCGCGCACGACGCGATCGGCTTCGGTGACTTCTCCATCTCGACCAGGCACATGCGGCAGTTGCCGGCGATCGACAGCTTCTCGTGGTAGCAGAAGCGCGGAACCTCGACGCCGACCGCCTCGCAGGCCTGCAGCACGGTCGCCCCGGGAGGGACCTCGACCTCGATGCCGTCGACTTTGAGCTTGGGCATTCCCCTCTCCCGCTCGCTTACTCTGCCGCCGCACGCTGGGTGCGTGCGGCAATGCGCTTCTCGATTTCCGGCCGGAAATGCCGGAGGAAGCCCATCACCGGCCACGCAGCTCCGTCGCCGAAGGCACAGATCGTGTGGCCCTCGATCTGCTTGGTGACGTCGTCGAGCATGTCGATGTCGGCCTGTGTCGCCTCACCCTTCTGCATGCGCGTCAGCATGCGGTACATCCAGCCTGTGCCCTCGCGGCATGGCGTGCACTGGCCGCAGCTCTCGTGCTTGTAGAAGGCGGCAAGCCGCGCGAACGCCCTGATGATGTCAGTCGACTTGTCCATGACGATGACGGCGGCCGTGCCGAGCGCCGACTTGACGTCGCGCAGGCTGTCGAAATCCATCAACACCGTGTCGCAGATCGATTTGGGCAGCACCGGCATGGACGAGCCGCCGGGGATCACCGCCAGCAGATTGTCCCAGCCGCCGCGCACGCCGCCGGCGTGACGCTCGATGAGCTCCTTGAGCGGGATGCCCATCTCCTCTTCCACGTTGCATGGATTGTTCACGTGGCCGGAGATGCAGAAGATCTTGGTGCCCGTGTTCTTCGGCCGTCCGAGGGCGGCGAACCACGCGCCGCCGCGGCGCAGGATGGCCGGCACGACCGCGATGGTCTCGACATTGTTGACGGTGGTCGGGCAGCCATAGAGGCCGCAGAAGGCCGGGAACGGCGGCTTGAGGCGCGGCTGCCCCTTCTTGCCCTCCAGGCTCTCGATCAGCGCGGTCTCCTCGCCGCAAATATAGGCGCCGGCGCCGCGGTGCAGATAGATGTCGAAATCGTAGCCGGTGCCGCAGGCGTTCTTGCCGACCAGCCCGGCATCATAGGCCTGGTCGATCGCGCGCTGCATGTTCGACCATTCACCGTAGAACTCGCCGCGAATGTAGATGTAGGCGGCATGGGCGCCGATGCCGACGCAGGTCAGCAAGCAGCCCTCGATCAGCTTGTGCGGATCATGCCTGAGGATATCGCGGTCCTTGCACGTGCCGGGCTCGCCCTCGTCGGCATTGACCACGAGGTAATGTGGCCGCCCGTCGGATTTCTTCGGCATGAAGGACCACTTCATGCCGGTCGAGAACCCGGCGCCGCCGCGGCCGCGCAGATCGGAGGCCTTGACCTGCTCGACGATCCAGTCGCGACCCTTAGCGATCAGTTCCTTGGTGCCGTCCCAGTCGCCGCGCTTGCGCGCGCCCTCGAGCCCCCAGTCCTGCTGGCCGTAGAGGTTGGTGAAGATGCGGTCGGCGTCGCGCAGCATCAGGAGCTCCCGTTCCCCTTGAGCGTTGTGAGCCCCGAGATCGGAGCCGAGGTCTGGCGCGCAACCTGGGGACCGGGCTTGGGCTTTCGCCCTGCTTTGAGGTCGTCCAGGATGCGCACGGTCGAGGCGGCGTCGAGATCCTCGTAATACGCGTCGCCGATCTGCATCATCGGCGCGTTGACACAGGCGCCGAGGCACTCGACCTCGCCCAGCGTGAACTGTCCGTCAGCCGTGGTCTCGCCGAGGCCGATGCCGAGCGCCTTGCTGCACGCCGCGACGATGTCGTCGGAACCGCGCAGCCAGCAGGGCGTCGTCGTGCAAATCTGCACGTGATGCCGGCCGACCGGCCTCATGTTGAACATGGTGTAGAAGGTCGCGACCTCGCGCACGCGGATCGGCGCGAGCTCGAGGATTTGAGCGACCTTTTCGATGATCGCGTTGGTCACCCAGCCATGCTGGCGCTGCGCCAGGTCGAGCAGCGGAATGACCGCGCTCTGTTGGCGTCCTTGCGGGTATTTCGCGATGATCCGCTTCGCCCGCTCCATGTTCTCGGCAGTGAAGTCGAAGCTGGCCGGCTGCTCCGGCGCCGGCCCGTGGGATGCAGCGCTCATCGGTCGATCTCGCCAAAGACGATGTCCATGGAACCGATGATCGCCACCGTGTCGGCGAGCATGTGGCCCTTGGACATGAAATCCATCGCCTGGAGAAAGGCGAAGCCCGGCGCCCGGATCTTGCAGCGGTACGGCCGGTTGGTGCCGTCGGCGACCAGGTACACGGCGAACTCGCCCTTGGGGGCCTCGACCGCCGTGTAGGTCTCGCCATGCGGCACGTGGTATCCTTCGGTGTAGAGCTTGAAGTGATGGATGAGCGCCTCCATCGAGCGCTTCATCTCGCTGCGTGCCGGCGGCGTCACCTTCTGGTCGGGCGCGGTCGCCGGTCCCTCCGGCATCTCGGCCAGGCACTGGCGGATGATCCGGAGGCTCTGGCGCATCTCCTCGATGCGACAGAGGAAGCGGCTGTAGCAGTCGCCGTTGCGCCCGATCGGCACGTCGAAATCCATCTTTTCGTAGACGTCGTAGGGCTGCGCCTTGCGCAGGTCCCACGGCACGCCTGAGCCGCGCAGCATCGGACCGCTGAAGCCCCAGTCGAGCGCCTGCTCGGCGGTGACGATGCCGATGTCGACGGTGCGCTGCTTGAAGATCCGGTTCTCGGTCAGCAGCCCTTCCATGTCATCGACGATCTTGGGAAACTTGTCGGCCCAGGCAAGGATGTCGGCCTTCATGCCGGCCGGCATGTCCTGATGGACGCCGCCCGGACGGAAATAGGCGGCATGGAGCCGGGCGCCCGAGACGCGCTCGTAGAACTCCATGAGCTTCTCGCGCTCCTCGAAGCCCCACAGCACCGGCGTCATCGCGCCGACGTCGAGCGCGAAGGTCGTCAGATTGAGAATATGGTTCAGAATGCGCGTGATCTCGCTGAACAGCACGCGGATATACTGGCCGCGCGGCGGCACCTGCAGGCCGAGCAGCTTTTCGACCGCCAGCGCGAAGGCGTGCTCCTGGCACATCGGCGAGACGTAGTCGAGGCGATCGAAATAGGGAATCGCCTGCAGGTAGGTCTTGTACTCGATCAGCTTCTCGGTGCCGCGATGGAGCAGGCCGATGTGCGGATCGGCACGCTCGACCACCTCGCCGTCCATCTCGAGCACGAGGCGTAGGACGCCATGCGCCGCCGGATGCTGCGGCCCGAAGTTGAGCGTGAGCGGCTTGATCTGGGTCTCAGCCATCAGGCCTTGCCCTCCGGCTTCTGGACATTGGCCTTCTCGTCGCCCGGCAGAACCGCCCGGCCGCCCGGCCGCATCATGCCCTCCCAGGGCGACAGGAAGTCGAAGGTGCGGAAATCCTGGCTGAGCTTGACCGGCTCATAGACGACGCGCTTCTGCTCGTCGTCATAGCGCACCTCGACATAGCCGGTGAGCGGGAAATCCTTGCGCATCGGATGCCCCTCGAAACCGTAATCGGTCAGGAGCCGGCGCAGATCCGGATGGTCGGAGAAAAACACGCCGTAAAGGTCCCAGGTCTCACGTTCGTACCAGCCGGCCGAGCTGAACACGGCGGTGGCCGACGGCACCGGCGTGTCCTCGTCGGTCCGCACTTTGACGCGGACGCGCTGGTTGTGCTTGACGCTCAAGAGGTTGTAGACGACGTCGAAGCGCTGCTCGCGCTCGGGATAGTCGGCGCCGCACACGTCCATCAGCGCCTTGAACTGGCAATTGCTGTCGTCGCGCAGGAAGGTCAGCACGCGCAGCAGCGCCTCCCGCGGCACGTCGAGCGTCAGCTCGTCATGCGCAACGCTCACGCCGGACACGTCGCGCGGCAGCGCGCCCGCGACGTAATCGCCGAGTTCCTTCAGGGCTTGGTTCATTCCGATCTTCGTCCCTCGTGGAGGGCCTCGAAGCCGCCGAGGCCGGCTATCGCATGATGGTCGTGGTGCGCCTGATCTTCTTCTGCAGCTGCAAGATGCCGTAGAGCAGCGCTTCGGCCGTCGGCGGACAGCCCGGAACATAGATGTCGACCGGCACGATGCGGTCGCAGCCGCGCACCACCGAATAGGAATAGTGATAGTAGCCGCCGCCATTGGCGCACGATCCCATCGAGATCACCCAACGCGGCTCGGCCATCTGGTCGTAGACCTTGCGGAGCGGCGGCGCCATCTTGTTGGTCAGCGTTCCGGCCACGATCATGACGTCGGATTGTCGCGGGCTCGGCCGGAACACGATGCCGAAGCGGTCGAGATCATAGCGGCTGCAGGCCGAATGGATCATCTCCACCGCGCAGCAGGCCAAGCCGAACGTCATCGGCCACAGCGAGCCCGTGCGTGCCCAGCCGACCAGCTTGTCGAGCTGGGCCACGATGAAACCCTTGTCGTGCAGCTCATCGGTGACTGATTTGAGCAGCGCGTCCTGGACCTGGCCCGGCGGAAGCACGCCGCCTGCCTGCTGCGGCGAGATCACTCCCATTCCAACGCTCCCTTCCTCCACTCGTAGATGAAGCCGATGGTCAGCACGGTCAGGAAGATGAACATCGACCAGAAGCCGTAGACGCCGACGTCGCCCAGCGAGATCGCCCACGGAAACAGAAACGCCACCTCGAGATCGAAGATGATGAACAGGATGGACACGAGGTAGAAGCGCACGTCGAACTGCCGGCGCGCGTCGTCGAATGCCTCGAAGCCGCACTCGTAGGCGGATAGCTTTTCGGAGTCCGGACGCTGCTGGGCGATGACGTAAGAGGCCAGCACGGCGATGCCGGCGATTGCCACAGCCAAGCCCAGGAAAATCAGGATGGGCAGGTAGCCCCTGAGCAAATCGTCCATCGATGGGGTCCCCGATACCGCCGGTCGATCCGCAGACACGATGCGCGCTCGGCGGCAGGCCCCCTCCGCGCCATCGTCAGCAACGGCCAAAGAGTATAAAGACATGAACTGACAAAAGAAAGCGCGCATGCCGGCGACCAGCCCCTATCCGTTGGGGGCACGGCTGCGACGCTATGAGAGCGAGCTTGAGATCGATGGGAGGGGATGGTGGCGGGAGCGACGGGACTTGAACCCGCGGCCTCCGGCGTGACAGGCCGGCGCTCTAACCAACTGAGCTACGCCCCCATCGCCTCCAGGCGGAAGAAGCGCACCATGTAAGCCCCTGCCCCCACACTGTCAAGCAGCAGCGGGACCGCTTTCGGGGCATCTTGCCGCGGTTGCGGCGGGCCGCACTGCGCGCGAACTGGTGGGCGATGACGGGATCGAACCGCCGACCCTCTCGGTGTAAACGAGATGCTCTGCCGCTGAGCTAATCGCCCGCCCGAACGCTGCAATGCGCCGAGCAGAGTAATGCCGCGTACGTCCATCCTGCAACGACGGGGCGCAATGAGCGGCCCCCCAATGGAAACCGGCCGTCCCTTGCGGGGCGGCCGGTGTCCGGAAACCCGGTTCGCTTCGAAGCTTATTTGTTGACCGCGTCCTTCAGTGCCTTACCGGCTTTGAACTTCGGCTGCTTGGACGCTGGAATTTTTATTTTCTCACCCGTGCGCGGATTGCGTCCGTCGGACGCCGCGCGCCTGGTCACAAGGAAGGTGCCGAAACCGACGAGGCGAACTTCCGTGCCCTTGCGCAGCGACTTGGTGATGACGCTGGTCATCGCGTCGATCGCGTTCGCTGCGTCGGCTTTCGTCAGCTTGCTCGCATCGGCAACGGCTGCCACGAGATCGTTCTTATTCACGATGGGGCCCCCCTTCGAGAGACATTGAGGTTTTGAGGTTGGATCCGTTCGGACCGTGTCCAAAGATCCAGCTATGTAACCCCCGGCCTGCGCTGGCGTCAATCAGAGATGTCCAGTTATCCCCAGGTTTTCTGCACTTCTCGCGCCGAGTCGCACCACGCCACTTCAGCGTTTCTTGCATCGTGCGCGGCGAACATGCTGGCGCAAAACGAAAACCCCGCTCGCATATGCGAGCGGGGTTTTTCTCTTCGAACGCCGCAGAAATTTTCCGCGGCGCTCTGTGACTTTTTAATGAGCGAGAACGCCGCTGCGATCTTCCGCCTTGGGCGGCGGCACCGGCTCGACCGGCTCTTCCCACTCGATCGCCTCCGGCTTGCGCACGAGCGCGTTGGCCAGCACGTCGTCGACGGTGGAGACCGGAATGATCTTGAGCCCCTTCTTCACGTTGTCGGGAATCTCGGCCAGGTCCTTCTCGTTCTCCTGCGGGATCAGCACCGTCTTCAGGCCGCCGCCGAGCGCGGCCAGCAGCTTCTCCTTGAGTCCGCCGATCGGCAGGACGCGGCCGCGCAGCGTCACCTCGCCGGTCATCGCGACGTCGCGCTTGACCGCGATGCCGGTCAGTACCGACACGATCGAGGTGACCATCGCGACGCCGGCCGACGGCCCGTCCTTGGGCGTGGCGCCCTCGGGAACGTGGACGTGGATGTCGCGCTTCTGGAAGATCGTCGGCTTGATGCCAAACGCAGTCGCGCGCGACTTGACGTAGCTCTCGGCCGCCTGAATCGATTCCCGCATGACGTCGCCGAGCTTGCCGGTCGACGTGACCTTGCCCTTGCCTGGCACCAGCACGGCCTCGATCGAAAGCAGCTCGCCGCCGACCTCCGTCCAGGCCAGACCGGTGGTGACGCCGACCAGGTCGTTCGCCTCCGTCTCGCCGTAGCGGAAACGACGCACGCCTGCGAACTTGGCGAGGTTGCGGCTGGTCACGTGGACCCGCTTCAGCCCCTTCATGAGGATTTCTTTGGTCGCCTTGCGCGTCAGGTTGGCGATCTCGCGCTCGAGATTGCGCACGCCTGCCTCGCGCGTGTAGTAGCGGATCAGGTCGCGCAGCGCCTCGTCGGAGATCGACCACTCGTTCTTCTTGAGGCCGTTCTGCTTGATTTGCTTCTGGATGAGGTGCCGCTTGGCGATCTCGACCTTCTCGTCCTCGGTGTAACCGGGCAGCCTGATGATCTCCATGCGGTCGAGCAGCGGCTGCGCCATGCGCAGCGTGTTCGCCGTGGTGACGAACATTACGTCCGACAGGTCGTAGTCGACCTCGAGATAGTGATCGTTGAACGTGCTGTTCTGCTCCGGATCGAGCACCTCCAGGAGCGCCGAGGCGGGATCGCCGCGCCAGTCCGCGCCCATCTTGTCGACCTCGTCGAGCAGGAAGAGTGGGTTGGACGACTTCGCCTTCTTCATGCCCTGGATGACCTTGCCGGGCATGGAGCCGATATAGGTGCGGCGGTGGCCGCGGATCTCGGCCTCGTCACGCACGCCGCCCAGCGACATGCGCACGAAGTTGCGCCCCGTGGCGCGCGCGATCGACTTGCCGAGCGAGGTCTTGCCGACGCCGGGCGGTCCGACCAGGCACAGGATCGGCCCCTTCACCTTGCCGACGCGCTGCTGCACGGCGAGGTACTCGAGGATGCGCTCCTTGACCTTGTCGAGGCCGTAGTGATCGGCATCGAGGACCTTGTGGGCGAGCTTGATGTCGCGCTTGATCTTGCTGCGCTGCTTCCATGGAATCGACAGCAGCCAGTCGAGGTAGTTGCGCACCACCGTCGCCTCGGCCGACATCGGGCTCATCGTGCGCAGCTTCTTGACCTCGGCCTGCGCCTTCTCGCGCGCTTCCTTGGACAGCTTGGTCTTGTTGATGCGCTCCTCGATCTCGGCGATCTCGTCGCGGCCGTCCTCGTTCTCGCCCAACTCCTTCTGGATCGCCTTGAGCTGTTCGTTGAGGTAGTACTCGCGCTGGGTCTTCTCCATCTGCCGCTTGACGCGGTTGCGGATGCGCTTCTCGACCTGCAGCACGCCGATCTCGCCTTCCATGAAGGCGTAGATGCGTTCCAGGCGCTCGCTGACCGAGGCGGCCTCGAGCAACTCCTGTTTGTCCGCGATCTTGAGCGCCAGGTGCGAAGCGACCGTGTCGGCGAGCTTGCCGGCGTCCTCGATCTGGTTGATCGAGACCAGCACCTCGGGCGGGATCTTCTTGTTGAGCTTGATGTACTGCTCGAACTGCGACACGACGGCGCGGGCGAGCGCGTCGAGCTCCTGCTTCTCGCCGTCGGATTCCGGGATCAGTTCGGCAACCGCCTGGAAGAAAGTGTCATTGTCAGTGTAGCGCATGATGCGTGCGCGCTGGCCGCCCTCGACCAGCACCTTGACCGTGCCGTCGGGCAGCTTGAGGAGCTGCAACACCGTGCCGATCGTGCCGACCGCGTAGATGTCGCTCGGCGTCGGATCGTCCTGGGCTGCGTTCTTCTGGGTGACCAGCAGAATCTGCTTGTCATCCTTCATGACATCCTCGAGCGCGCGCACCGACTTCTCGCGGCCGACGAACAGCGGCACGATCATGTGCGGGAACACGACAATGTCGCGCAGCGGCAGGACGGGGTAGATGTTGCTGCGGGTGGACTCTTGCATGCGGGCTCTTCCAGTCGGGCCGCCGGTCATCCTCACGGAGCCGGTCGAACCATGTTGTTAATCTTCGTTTATAATTGGCCTGCTTCCCCCTCCGTTCAAGGGGACGCCGGGCAGGCGACAATGGGCCGCGGGAGGCGGACCAACGGGGAGGGCAGCGGGCCCCCGGCCGGGCATCAGATCAGCCGGCCGAACCGCGCGCCGTCGACGTCATTTCTTCAGCCCGCTCGCCGTGGACATAGAGCGGTTTCAAGCCCTTCTCGACCACTTCGCGGTTGACCACGATCTCCTCGACGCCGGCCAAGCCCGGCAGTTCGAACATCGGGTCGAGCAGGATGCCTTCCATGATGGAACGCAGGCCGCGCGCGCCGGTCTTGCGCAGGATCGCCTTCTGGGCGATGCCGCGCAACGCGTCCTCGGCGAACTTGAGCTTGACGTCCTCCATCTCGAACAGCCGCTGATACTGCTTGACCAGCGCGTTCTTCGGTTTGGTCAGAATGTCGACCAGAGCGTCCTCGTCGAGATCCTCCAGCGTCGCCACCACCGGCAGGCGGCCGACGAACTCGGGGATCAGGCCGAACTTGAGCAAGTCCTCGGGCTCGACTTCGCGCAGCACCTGGCCGGTGCGCCGCTCGTCGGGCGAGCGCACATCGGCGCCGAAACCGATCGAGGTGCCCCGGCCGCGCGCCGAGATGATCTTCTCCAGGCCCGAGAAAGCGCCGCCGCAGATGAACAGGATGTTGGTCGTGTCGACCTGCAGGAACTCCTGCTGCGGATGCTTGCGACCGCCCTGGGGCGGAACCGACGCGATCGTGCCTTCCATGATCTTGAGCAGCGCCTGCTGCACGCCCTCGCCCGACACGTCGCGCGTGATCGACGGGTTGTCGGACTTGCGGCTGATCTTGTCGACCTCGTCGATGTAGACGATGCCCCGCTGCGCGCGCTCGACATTGTAGTCGGCGGCCTGCAGCAGCTTGAGGATGATGTTCTCGACGTCCTCGCCGACATATCCCGCTTCGGTCAGGGTCGTCGCGTCGGCCATGGTGAATGGCACGTCGATGATGCGCGCCAGCGTCTGGGCGAGCAGAGTCTTGCCGCAGCCGGTCGGCCCGACCAGCAGGATGTTCGACTTGGCCAGCTCGACGTCGTTGTTCTTGGCGCCGTGCGCGAGCCGCTTGTAGTGGTTGTGGACGGCGACCGAGAGAACCTTCTTGGCGTGGATCTGGCCGATCACGTAGTCGTCCAGCACGGCGCGGATATCGCGGGGCGTCGGCACGCCGTCGCGCGACTTGACCAGCGTCGTCTTGTGCTCCTCGCGGATGATGTCCATGCACAGTTCGACGCATTCATCGCAGATGAACACCGTCGGGCCCGCGATGAGCTTGCGAACCTCGTGCTGGCTCTTACCGCAGAAGGAACAGTAAAGCGTGTTCTTGGAGTCGCCGCCGGACTTGCTCATGCCCACTCCGTGCCACGCCGGGTCCGAGGACCATACCTGCACCCAGCGCCGCAGCTATGTTAACTGCCCAGATTCTACGCGCACAATGGTTAAAAAAACAATATCAGAAGCCGCTACTTAGCGGAATTCCATAGCTCTACGGGGTATTACGCGTGCGGTCGACTCCATGTGTTGCCGCCGCGCCACGCCCGCCACAATTGCGCCCCGGATTATGCCGCCGGTTTGCCCTTTTCGTCCTCGCGCGGCGGCCGGTTGACGAACACCTGGTCGATCAGTCCGAACGCCTTCGCCTCTTCGGGCGACATGAACTTGTCGCGTTCCATTGCCGTTTCGATCGTCTCCAGCTTCTGGCCCGTGTGCTTGGCATAAATGCGGTTGAGCCGCTCGCGGATCGCCAGGATCTCGCGCGCGTGGATCTCGATGTCGGTCGCCTGCCCCTGGGCGCCGCCCGAGGGCTGGTGAATCATGACGCGCGCATGAGGTAACGCAAAACGCTTGCCTTTGGTGCCACCAGCCAGCAGCAAAGAGCCCATCGACGCCGCCTGCCCGATGCATACGGTCGACACCTCGGGGCGGATGTATTGCATTGTGTCATACATGGCGAGACCCGAACTCACCACGCCGCCCGGCGAGTTGATATAGACCGATATGTCCTTGCTCGGGTTCTCCGATTCCAGGAACAGAAGCTGCGCGCAGACCAGCGAGGAGACGTAGTCGTTGACCGGGCCGATCAGGAAGATGATTCGCTCCTTGAGCAGGCGCGAATAGATGTCGTAAGCGCGCTCGCCACGGTTGGTCTGCTCGACCACCATGGGCACCAGCGTGTTCATATAGATCTCGTGGGGATCGCGCATGGCTGCTCCTGCTCCCGCCCGTCTGCTCCTGGCGGCCGCGCCGTCGCGAGGCCGCCCCTCTCCGGCCGGTCCCGGCCGGCCTATTGATCTAGTCTAGCACTGCTGTCAACACCGCCATCCTGCCGCCGGCAGGGCGGTGGCACAGCCGTCAGGCCTTGGCCGCCTCGTCCTCGTCGGCCTTGAACAGCTCCTCGGTCGTCACCTGGCGCTCGGCGACCTTGGCCATCTCCACGATGAAGTCGACCACCTTCTCCTCGTAGATCGGCGCGCGCAAATGAGCGAGCGCCTGCGGGTTCTTGTTGTAGAAGTCGAGGACCTGGCGTTCCTGGCCGGGGAATTCCTGGACCCGCTGCATCATGGCGCGCTGCACTTCCTGGTCGTTGACCTGGATGTTGTTCAGACGGCCGACCTCGGCGAGCAGCAGGCCGAGCCGCACGCGGCGCTCGGCGATCTTGCGATAGTCTTCGGCCTCGGGCCCTTCCGGCGCCTTGGGCTCGCTCTGGCCCTGGTCCTGCGCGAGCTGGCGCCAGATCGCCTCGAATTCGGATTCGACCATGCCCGGCGGCACGGTGAAGGGATGCGCATCGGCCAGCTTGTCGAGCAGCTGGCGCTTGAGGCGCAAGCGCGATTGCTGCTGGTGCTCCTGTTCGAGCTGCTGGCGGACCGACTGCTTGAGGCCGGCGAGATCGGGCGCGCCGACCATCTTGGCGAGCTCGTCGTCGATGTTCTGCTGGACGCGCTGGTGGATCTCCTTGACCTCGACGTCGAAGGTCGCGGGCTTGCCGGCCAGCTTCTCGTTGCCGTATTGCTCGGGAAAGGTCACGTTGACCGTCAGTTTGTCGCCGGCGCTCTTGCCGATCAGCTGATCCTCGAAGCCCTCGATGAAGCGTCCCGAGCCGAGCTCGAGGTAGTGGTCCTTGGCTTCGCCGCCGGCGAACGCCTCGCCGTCGATCTTGCCGAGGAAGTCGATGACCAGCACGTCGCCCTTCTCCGCCGGACGCGCCTCGGCGAGCTTCTCCGTCTTGCCGAAGCGCTTGGCGACCGTGGTCAGCGCCTTGTCGATCGCCTCGTCGGTCACCTCGGCCTTGAGCCGCTCGAGTTCGAGCTTGGCGAAATCCATCGGCTGGATCTCGGGCAGCAGCTCGATCTTCATCGTGTATTCGAGATCGCTGCCGTCATCGAACTTGGTCACCTCGATGCGCGGCTGCAGCGCGGGCCTGAGGCCGCGTTCGGCCAGCGCCTGGCGCGAGCTGTCGCCGACCGCCATCTCGAGCACCTCGCCGAGCACGGCCTTGCGGTAGCGCTGCTCGACGACGCGACGCGGCACCTTGCCCGGGCGGAAGCCCGGCAGGCGCACCTGGTGGGTCAGCTCGTCGAGCCGGTGGCCGATCTTCTCGCCGATGTCCTTGGCGGTGATGACGACCTTGAACTCGCGCTTCAAACCGTCAGTCAGGGTCTCGGTGACTTGCATGTCCACACACTCTCGGCCAATCGGATCCGGCGCGCGCGCGCGGCTGCTCGCGCATCGCCACTGTCATCGTCGGTCGCGTGCAACTGGCATCGGGCAGCGAGGGCGGACGCTGGTGCGGGCGAAGGGACTTGAACCCCCACGGCTTGCGCCACCAGAACCTAAATCTGGCGTGTCTACCAATTCCACCACGCCCGCCGTCCGGCTCGCCCCAGCCGGCGCGGCCATGGCGACGGACATGCGGGAAGGGACGAACTCGACCCGCCCGATTAACTTGCCCGATCAACCCACTGGGCACGCGCCCGCGGTTGCGGGCGACTGTCTATAGCACCCACCGCCACGAGGCAACAGCTTCCTGGCAGAGCGCCGAAATCCAGACCGGTGGAGAGAGTTCGGAACCGGCGGCGGACGTCAGTCCGCTCTGCGCACCGAGATCGGCTCGCGGTAGATCCGCGCAAAGGTCTCCAGGCACAACAGACGAGGCCCGTCGATCACCATCTCGCCCGGCGCCCGCTCGAATTCGAGCTGGAACCGGACATGTGGAATCCCCCGCGCA
>VGDO01000034.1 GCA_016869645.1 Alphaproteobacteria bacterium | reverse complement strand
AAATTACATGACTACCGTCAAAGCCAAAATCCCCGCACTTTCAATTGCTTAGCTCGAAAATGGGGCAAAGTTCAGTCTAGAGGTTCGAGCGGCCGATGCGGATCGACATCCGCACCAGATCGGGCAACCCACCGGCCCCCATCTTCTCCATCACTGCGGCCCGATAGTGCTCGACCGTGCGCTGGCTGATCTTGAGCCGCTCGGCGATCTGGGAATTCGAGAAACCGGTGACGATCAGATCCATCACTTCCAGCTCGCGGCCGGTGAGACGGCTGGCGCGGGCGCTTACAGTCCCCCGCGCGCGCCGCTCGGTGCGTTCGGCCACCTGGCGCTCGAATGCCTGCTCGAGGCTGAGGCAGAGCTGCGCGTCGTCGACCGGCTTCTCGATGAAATCGACCGCGCCGGTCTTGAAGGCCTCGATGGTCATGGGCACGTCGCCTTGACCGGTAATGTAGATGACCGGCAGGTCGAGGCCGCGCTCCTGCATCTTATGGTGCAGCTCGATGCCGGTCATCTCGGGCATGCAGACATCGGCGACCACGCAGCCGTCCGATTCGGGTCCGACGACGGACAGCAATGCCCTGCCGCTGTCGAACGTTTCGACGTTGAATCCGAACGACCCGAGCATCAGCGCCAGTGAATTGCGCACCGCCGGCTCGTCATCGACCAAATAAACCTTCGCCCGCTCATTCATTGCAACGCTCCGCTATTGGCTACGCGTAATGTAAAACGAAAATCCGATCCGTTCGGCCCCGTGGACTCGAGCCAGAGATTCCCGCCATGGGCCGATACAATGGCATGGCTGAGCGCCAGGCCGAGTCCCAGGCCCGACGGCTTGTCCGTCGTGAAGGGCGAGAAAAGCTTGCTGCGCACCTCGTCCGAGATGCCCGGCCCGTTGTCGCGCACGGATACCATCACGAGGCCCGCTTCGGCGGTTTCCGCCGTGATCGAGACGTGCGGCTGCCGCTCTGTCATGTGGCTGCTCGCTTCGACCGCATTGCGCAGCAGATTGAGCAGCACCTGCTGGGCCTGGATCCGGTCGGCAAATACGAGCGGAAGCCGGTCGCCGAGCTTGGTGTCGACGATGGCCCTGGACAGGACCGGGTCCATGCCGGCCAACGTCACCGTGTCGCGAAGGATGCGTTCGACCCGGTTGGGCCGCGCCTGCGGCTTGCCCTTGCGCAAGAACCGGCGCAGCCGCGTCAAGATGTCGCCGGCGAGGTCGATCTGCCTCATCGCCTCGGACATGGCCGTGCTCGCATGGGCAGCGCCGCTGCCCGGGCTCTCGAGAAAGCGCTGGGCGGCGCGCGAATAGGCCCGAATGGCGGTGAGCGGCTGGTTGAGCTCGTGCGCCAGCGCCGACGCCATGGCGCCGACCGAGCTGAGGCGCGAGACCTGGGCGAGCTGGCTCTCACGCTGGAAGAGCTGGCGCTCGCTGAGGCGCAGGGCGGTCTCGGCACGCTCCCGCGCGGTGACCACGATGCCCGTGAGCAATGCCGTGACTTTCAGCGCCACCATCAGCATCTGCAGCTCGACCACGGTCGGACTGGGAAATCCCCGCCATTGCACGGCGGCGATCATGCAGACCTGGACGACCGTCAGGGAAATGCAGGTCCCGTCGAAACCGGCGCGGAGCGCCAGTCCGACGACGGGTACGAACAGCAAGTAGAAGAGCCTGAACTCGTCGGTCGCCTCAAGACCAAACACAAGCCAGACCGTAGCGGCGAGCGCCAAAGCCCACAGGACAGCTTCGATCAAGATTGATCCGCGCGGCCGTTCGCGCAGATATCGGATGATGCTCGGCAGACGGAGCAGCAGGAATGCAACGGCGACAACTCCACTGAGGTCGCCAACCCACTGGCGAATGCCGGCCGACACAATCAGCGATACCGGCAGCTTGTCGGTCAGGACGAGGACGCCGATCATGCCCACCGCGACCAGCAGAGACCCGATGAGCGCGGCGCCGATCAGCAGAAGGACGTCGCGCACATTGCCCAGGCCGGGATCGGCCTTCAGGAACCGGACGAATGCTTCGGCCGTCGCCGCGTAGCCCATCGAGGCCACGGCAGCGAGCCCGATTGCCGCCGGCCAACCGAGGTCCATGCCGCGGATGATCATCTCGGACAGCAGCATGGACGCGGCCACCCAGGGCGCAGCGGCCACACCGCGCACGATGAGCAGCGCGACAGCCACGCCCGTGCAGGGGTTCCATGGCGTGATCGGAAGATTGGCGAACTGATGAATATTGCTCAGCCAATCGAGCACGACATACACGACAATGAACCCGCCATAGAGCGGAAAATGGCGGCCTTCGAACAGAGATAGCCGCCATTTGGCAAAGCTCATTGCCTGCGAGTCGATGGGGGGAGACGACATCGCTACCCAGTGTTGGAAAACGCAGCCATTATTGCGCCGGGACGCAGGGTCGATCAAGCTGAGGCCGAGGCGAATGCGCCGAAATGCCGCGGTCCAAAAGGTGAGTATTGTCGCCACTTCATACCATCGGATACTCCCGGCTATCGGTCGCCGAGGTGGTGGCCTTGCTGCAGCGCCACGAAGTCGACGTGCTCGTCGACATCCGCTCGCGGCCCTATTCGCGTTTCAATCCCGACTTCTCGCGTGAGCGCCTGCACAAGAAGTTCGGCTCACACGGCGTAGCCTATCTCTTTCTCGGACGCGAACTCGGCGGCATGCCGGTCGACCCGGCATGCTTCGTCAATGGCCGCGCCTGCTTCGAGAAAATGGCGCATCAGCCGACCTTCATCGAGGGGCTCGATCGGCTGACCCGCGGCTTGGAAACACACCGGCCGGCGATCATGTGCGCCGAGCGGGATCCGACCGGATGCCACCGCTTCCTGCTGGTCAGCCGTCACATGGCCAGGCGCGGCGCCGAGATCCGTCACATCAGGCACGACGGAGGATGGGAGAGCCAGCGCGACGTCGAGGAGCGCCTGGTGGCGCTGATGAAGCTGACCCCGCCGCCGATGATCGAATCGGAGGAGGAATGGCAGCGTGCGATCGAGCAGGCATACGCCAAGCGCAACGAGAAGCTCGGTTTCCGCGCGCCCGAGTCCGGCGACGTGAGTACCGATTGCGTCAGTGATTGACGGTTGGTCGGCTCGCCTCCTCTATTGGCCGAGGAATTGACGGATCGGCTCGCCGACCCTGCCGATGCCGACGACGCCGTCGAGGTGGCCGCGGTTGCCGGTGATCGTCACCGCGCTTGCGGACTTGCCGGCGCGGCGCAGCATGTCGACCGCGCGCGTCGAGTCCCCCGGCGGGAAAATGAGGTCGGACTCGGCCGGCACGAACAACACCTTGGCCTTGATCGCGGCCAAGCTCTGCTCGAGCGAGTTGCCGTGGCCCGCCGTGAACAGCTGGTTGGCGCGGACGAGATAGAGGAATGAGTTGGCGTCCGACGCCTTGGCGCGCGCCTGACCGGCCTTGTCGAGCACGTCGACGATCATGAACTGGTTGTCCCACGACTTGACCGGATCGCGGTCGGCGGCGGCCCATTTGCGCCCGAAGGCCGCATCGGCCCAGCCGAAATGGCCGGCGTGAATCGTCACCGTCTTGAGCGCGAGCGCCAGCCCGTCGATCGGCTCGTCCTTGCCGTAGTAGTCGCCTTTGTTCCAGCGCGGGTCGAGCCGGATGGGCGCCGCCCACACGTCGAGCCAGCCGATCGTGAAGGCATTCACCTCGGCCGTGCCGATCACGGGCACGACTCGGTCGACCATGTCGGGATAGGCGACGCCCCACTCCATGGCCTGGAGCGAGCCCATCGACGCGCCGATCACCGCGTGCAGCTTGCGGATGCCCAGTGATTCGACCAGCGCCTTCTGCACGTTGACGAAGTCGCGGATGGTCACGATCGGGAAAGCCATGCCCCAAGGCTTGCCCGTCGCCGGGTTGATCGTGGCCGGCCCCGTCGTCGTCGTGTTCGGGTCCTTGGTGTTGAGGTTGACCAGTGTGTCGGAGCTCAGCACGAAGTATTTGTCGGTATCGATCGGCTTGCCCGCGCCGATGATGGCGTCCCAATAACCCGGTGCGGCATCGGAAGGCTTGTACTTGCCGGCAGCGTGCGAATTGCCGGAGAAGAAATGGGTGATGAGGATCGCATTCGACCGGTCGGCGTTCAGTTTGCCGTAGCTCTCCCAGCCGACCCGCACATTGGGGATCGCCGCACCCCCAACGGTGGTATACGAGGCGAGCTCGAACACCTTCTTTTCGACCTCGCCATCATAGGCCGAGGCGAAACCGGCATAGACCAGCAAAGCTGCCGACAGCAGGCACGCACGCGATGTTCTCATGGTCCTTCCCCTCGTCATCGACCCCCCGGGCTGAAATCCTAGCATGGCGGCGGCTGCGGTTGCTTCATCGATCGGGTAGGCAGACAATCGACGGAATTCGGACGGTGCAATGGAGGCTGGCGCCATGGCGCGCGTGATCGGCATCGACCATCTGGTCATACGTGTCAGCGACTATGCCCGGTCGAAGCGGTTCTACAACGCCGTGCTCGGCTGCCTCGGCTTCAAGCTCAAATACGAGTATGGCGGCAATCACGCCGGCTGGAGCAACGGCAAGACGCTGTTCTGGATCGGCGAGGCGGACTCGGAGGGAAAGAAACACCCGCATCGCTTCGGCAATATCGGCTTCCATCACTATGCCTTCGAGCTGTCGAAGCGTGCCGATGTCGACGAGCTCTACGCCTGCCTGAAGAAGATCAAGGCGACCGTGGTCGACCCTCCGGCCGACTATCCAGCCTACGGCGACGGCTACTACGCCGTCTTTTTCCTCGATCCCGACGGGCTGAAGCTCGAGGGCATGGTGTTCATTCCGCCGAAGAAGCCGAAGAAGAAAGCGGCGGCAAGAAAGACACGAGCCACAAGGCGACGTTGACCGTGACGGTCACTTGCCCCAGCGCAGCACGATCGGATCGACCTCGCGGGCCAGTTCCAAGAGACCGGCCCGCGTCGGCGCCGGGAGCCGCTCCAGCGGGTGGCGCACGGCGTCGCTCTTGATCACGCGGCCTTCCATCATGGCGGTCTTGGTCGCGCGCAGGCCGCACTGCCGGTTCTCATAGTTGATCAGCGGCAAGATCCGGGCATAGGTGGCGGCCGCCTCAGCGCGGCGCCCGGCGCGGAAATGGCCGAGCACGGGCGTGATCAGATCGGGCAGGAGCGCGCTCGGCATGGTGCCGGTAGCGCCGGCGTCGAGATCGGCCATCAAGGTGATGGACTCCTCGCCGTCGAACGGTCCGACAATCGCGTTGCCGCCCGCCTCGATCAGGCTGCGCAGCTTGGCCGCCGTGCCCGGGACCTCGATCTTGAAGTAGCGCACCAGCGGCACCTCGCGCGCCAGCCGCGCCAGGAACGGCACGGACAGGTTGACGCCGCTGAGCGGCGCGTCCTGGACCATGATCGGGATCTGCGCCGCCTCGGCGATGCGCGCGAAATGCTCGGCAATGCCCTTCTCGTCGGCGCGCAGCGTGGCGCCGTGATAGGGCGGCATGAGCATGAGCATGGCAGCTCCCGCCTTGGCGGCGCGCCGTGCGCGCTCGGCGGCCAGCCTGGTGCTGTAGTGGCTGGTCGTGACGATGACCGGGACCCGCCCCGCAACATGATCGAGGCACAGGTCGAGCAGCGTGTTGCGCTCGTCATCGGCGAGCAGGAACTGCTCGGAGTAGTTGGCGAGGATGCAGATGCCGTCGACGCCCTGGTCGATCATGCAGTCGAGCACGCGACGCTGGCCGTCGAGATCGAGATCGCCGGAGTCGGTGAACGGCGTCGGCGCGATCGGGAAGACGCCGGCATAGGGTTCGGCGGAGGGCGAGGCCATGGCGGTTTCCTTCTCGGTTGATCAGCCGCGCTTGGTGCGGACGACGGGGCCCGCGGCCGGAGCGGAATCGGCAATATTGAAGGCATGACGCAGCCGGTCGGCCGCAGCATCGGCCTCACCGGCGGTGCGCGCATGGACCATGGCAAGCGGCCGATCCGGCCCGACGGCGGCGCCGATCCCGGCGATCCCAGTCAGGCCGACCGCCGGATCGATGGCGTCCTCGGGGCGGCGCCGGCCGCCGCCGAGCGCCATGACCGCCAGGCCGACCGCGCGCGTATCGATCGAAGCGACGCAGCCGGCCCGCCGCGGACTGGCCGGCCGCGCGACCGGAGCGCGCGGCAGGCGCAAGGGATTCTCCAGCAGATCGGCGGCGCCGCCGAGTGCCGTTACCATGCGCTGGAAATGCTCGGCCGCGTGGCCGGTCGCGATCGCGTCGTCGAGCTGGCGCCGCGCTTCGTCGATGTTTTCGGCCAGACGGCCGATCAGCAACAGCTCGGCCGACAGCGCGAGCGTCACCTCGGCCAGGCGCGCATCGCGCCGCCGACCGGTCAGGAACTCGACCGCCTCGGCGACCTCGACCGCGTTGCCCGCGGCATGGCCGAGCGGCTGGTCCATGTCGGTCAGCAACGCCACGGTGGGCAGACCGGCGCCGACCGCCGTCTCGACGATGGCGTCCGCGAGTTCCTCTGCCTGGGCATAGGCCGACATGAAGGCGCCCGAGCCGAACTTGACATCCATCACGAGGCCGCCCAGGCCGGCAGCCAGCTTCTTCGACAGGATCGAGGCGGTGATCAGCGGCAGCGATTCGACCGTGGCGCTGATGTCGCGCAGCGCGTAGAGACGGCGATCGGCGGGCGCCAGATCGGCGGTCTGGCCGATGATCGCGGCACCCGCCTCGGCAACGACGCGCCGGAACGTGTCGATATCGGGCGTGGCGTTATAGCCGGGGATCGCCTCCAGCTTGTCGAGCGTGCCGCCGGTATGGCCGAGGCCGCGGCCGGAGATCATCGGCACGTAGCCGCCGCAGGCGGCGATCAGCGGCGCCAGGATCAGGCTCACCTTATCGCCGATGCCGCCCGTCGAGTGCTTGTCGAGCGCCGGTCCGGGCAGGTCCGACCAGTCGAGCACGTTGCCCGAGCGCGTCATCGCGCGGGTCAGCGCGACGCGCTCGTCGCGGCTCATGCCGCGCCAGAACACGGCCATGGCGAAGGCCCCGACCTGCGCATCGGCGATCGACCCGTCGGTCAAGCCGGCGACGAAAAACGCGATCTCGTCAGCGTCGAGCCGACCGCCGTCTCGCTTCTTGCGGATGATCTCCTGGGGAAAGAGGCGCGGCACCGTCACGGCGTCGACGTCACGGTGCCGTTTGGGCGAGCTCCGCGAGCCAGGCCTGGATCAGCCGGCCAAGGTCCCGCGCAGCGGTGGCGGCAATGTCGAGCACGCGCTCATGGGCCGCCGAGAGCTCGCCGAGTCCGGCGCCGAAGTTGGTGATGACCGAGATGGCGGCGACCTTGAGGCCGCAATGGCGCGCGACGATGACCTCGGGCACCGTCGACATGCCGACAGCGTCGGCACCCATGGTGGCAAAGGCGCGGATCTCGGCCGGGGTCTCGTAGCTCGGACCTAAGCAGGCGAGATAGACGCCCTCGCGCAGCCGGACGCGCACGCCCGTCGCCAGCCGCAGCAGGTCGGCACGCAGCTCAGGGTCGTAGGCGTCCTCCATGGCGGGAAACCGCGGGCCGAAATTGTCGTCGTTGGCCCCGATCAGCGGGTTCATCCCGGTCAGGTTGACGTGGTCGGAGATCAGCATCAGGGCGCCCGGCTTGAGCGTGCGGCGCGTCGAGCCGGCCGCATTGGTGATGAACAGTGTCGAGCAGCCGACCAGCTTGAGGGTACGCACCGGCACCTGCAGCGCCTGCGCCGGTGCCCCCTCGTAGAGATGTGCGCGGCCCTTGAGACACACGACGGGCGTGCCCGCAAGCCGGCCGACCACCAGCCGGCCGGCGTGTCCGGCCACCTTGCTGGCCGGAAAGCCGGGCAGCTCCTGGTAGCCGATGTCGACCGCGTCCTCGATCGCGTCGGCAATGCTGCCGAGGCCCGATCCCAGGATCAGGCCGACGCGCGGCGCCAGCCCCTTGGCCAGCGCCCGCACGACAGTGGCTGCGCGCTCGGCCTCATGCATCTATTTGTCGTCCTCTTCGTCTTCGTCCGGCGCGTCGTCGTCGAGGTTGTGCCGACCGAAGGCAAGCGGCAGCAGCTCGCCCATGGTCGTGCTCTGACGCAGCCCTTCCGGCCCGCAGATGTGGATCGGCGTCGTCGGCTTGGAGAATTCGGCGAGCTGCTGGCGGCAACCGCCGCAGGGCGAGCACAGCTCGGCGCCGCCGGCGAGCACGACCACGGCGCGGATGCGCCGATCGCCGCCGGCGATCATGGCCGAGATGGCACCGGCCTCCGCGCACATGCCATGCGGATAGGCGGCGTTCTCGATGTTGCAGCCGACATAGAGCTTGCCGCTCTCGGCCTGGATGCAGGCACCGACCGGAAAGTGCGAGTAGAAAGCGTAGGCCCGGTCGCGCACGGCGCGCGCCGCCTTGATCATGTCGTCGAGATCGCTCATCGGGTTCCCGGGATCAGCGGTCTTTCACGAAGGGGATGCCGCTTGCGCGCGGCGCCGCCGCCTTGCCAACGAAGCCGGCAAGCAGAAGCACGGTTAGAATATAGGGTATGGCCTGAATGAATTGCACGGGAATGACGCCGACAAGCGGCAAGGGCACGCCTTGCAGGCGCACCTGCACGGCATCGGTGAACGCGAACAGAAGGCAGGCCGTCAAGGTCGGCCACGGCTTCCACTTGCCGAAGATCAGCGCAGCCAGCGCCAGATAGCCCTTGCCGGCGGTCATGTCGCGAACGAAGGCGGCGCTATGCGCGGTCGAGAGGTAGGCGCCGGCGATGCCGCACAGCACGCCGCACAGCACCATCGCCCGGTAGCGCATGTCGGCCACGGAGACGCCAGCCGTGTCCACGGCGTGCGGATTCTCGCCGACCGCCCGCAGACGCAGGCCGAACCGCGTACGAAAGACCAGCCAGGCGCTGAACGGGACGGCCGCTGCGGCGATATAGACGATCAGGTTGTGCCCGCTGATGATTTCCGAATAGAGCTGGCCGACGACCGGCACGCTCTCCAGCGCGCGGGCAAAGGGCAGGTCGATCGGCGTGAAGCGCGCATCGCCGGCAAGCTGCGGCGTCTGGCCGCCCTGACGGAACCAGGCAACGCCCAATGTCGGCGCGAGACCGGCGACCATGATGTTGATGGCCATGCCCGAGACGACCTGGTTGCCGTTGTGCGTCACCGACGCATAGGCATGGACCAGCGCCAGCGCCACGGAAACCGCGACGCCTGCCACCAGACCGAGCAAGGCCGAACCGGACACCGCCGCGACGGCAGCCGCGGCGAAGGCCGCACCCAGCATCTTGCCCTCGAGCCCGATATCGACCACGCCCGAACGTTCGGCGTAGAGGCCGCCGAGTGCCGCCAGGACCAGCGGCGTGGCGACCCGCAAGGTCGCGTCGATGATCGAGACCAGGACGAGGAGCGTGTCCATCGCGCGCCTCGCCTAGGCCGCTGCCGGCGTCAGGCGCCGGAACAGCTGGGCGATACGGCCGCGGAAGACGTTCTCCAGCGCGCCGCAGAACAGGATGACCAGGCCCTGGATGACGACGACCAGCTCGCGCGTCACCGTCGGCATGTCCAGGCTCAGCTCCGAGCCGCCCTGATAGAGCGCGCCGAACAGGAGGGAAGCCAGGCAGATGCCGAGCGCACGGTTGCGGCCGATCAGCGCCACGGCGATGCCGACGAAGCCATAGCCGCCGGTGAAATTGAGGATGATGCGGTAGTGCACGCCCATCAGCTCGTTGAGCGCCACGAAACCGGCGAGCGCGCCGGAAATCGCCATGACCAGGATGGTGATGCGCGCCGGCGAAATGCCGGCGTAGATGGCGGCCGTCTCGTTGGCGCCGACCGCGCGGATCTCGTAGCCCCAGCGCGTGCGCCACAGGAACAGGTGGTACCAGCCGGCGCACAGCAGCGCCCAGACGAAGGCGAGATTGAGCGGCGACGTCGCCATCTCCAGGCCGAACGATTCTGCCATCTCGTGGAGCCTCGGCAGGGTGGCGGCGGCGGCGAACTCGTGGCTTTCCGGCGATTGCTGGCCAGGCTTGATCAGCACGTTGACCATCAGATAGGTCATCACCGAGGCCGCTATGAAATTGAACATGATCGTCGTGATAACGATGTGGCTGCCGCGATAGGCCTGGAGATAGGCCGGTACGGTTGCCCAGGCAGCACCGAAGGCCGCGCCGGCCAGGATGGCCACGGGCACCATGATGGGCGCTGGCAGCAATCCACCAAGCCAGAGGCAAGCCAGGCCGACGCCGAGGCCGCCGATGTAGGCCTGCCCCTCGCCGCCAATATTGAACAGGCCGGCGTGGAACGCGATCGCGACGGCGAGACCGGTGAACACGAAATTGGTTGCGTAGTAGAGCGTGTAGCCGATCGATTCCGCGTTGCCGAAGGCGCCGGTCACGAGGATCGACATGGCCTGAAACGGGTTCTCGCCGATCGCCACGACGACGAGCCCGGACAGGATGAAGGCAGCAAGCAGGTTGGCCGCCGGCAGGACGACGACGTCGGCCCAGCGCGGCAGGCTCGATGGCGGTGCGGCACTCATGCCGCCGCCTCTGAGGCGCCGGCCATCATCAGCCCGAGCTTTTGCTCGGTCGCCTGGGCGGGCGCCACCTCGCCGACCACGCGCCCGTCGAACATCACGAGGATGCGGTCGGCGAGCGACAGGATCTCATCGAGCTCGACGGAGACCAGCAGTACGGCCTTGCCGGCATCGCGCATCGCGATGAGCCGGCGATGGATGAACTCGATGGCGCCGATGTCGACGCCGCGGGTCGGCTGCCCGACCAGCAGCAGTTCGGGATCGCGGTCGAACTCGCGGGCGAGCACGACTTTCTGCTGGTTGCCGCCCGAGAGTGCGGCGGTGCGCAGGCGTGGATCGGGCGGTCGCACGTCGTAGTCCCCCATCTGCCGGCCGCACAGATCGATGATCTTGTCGCGGTCCATCAGCAAGGGCCCGTTGTAGCGCTTGTCGTCGTGGTAGCCGAGGATGGCGCTCTCGTTGATCGCAAAGGCGGTCACGAGGCCCATGCGCTGGCGATCCTCGGGAACATGCGCGAGACCGAGGGCCCGCATGGCGCGCGGATCGATGGTGTGGGTCACGCCGCACTCGCTGCCCTTGATCTTGACCGTTCCGGAAGACGCCCTGCGGATGCCCGAGAGCGCCTCGAGCAGTTCCGATTGGCCGTTGCCGGAAACTCCGGCAATGCCGACGATCTCGCCCGCGCGCACGTCGAAGCTGACGTCCTTGACGCGCCGCACACCGGCGCCGTCGATCACGGTCAGGCCGCGCACCTCGAGCACGACGGGTCCGGGCTTGGCCGGCGATTTCTCGACGCGGAGCAGGACCTTGCGGCCGACCATCAGCTCAGCCAGCTCCTCTTTGGTCGTGTCGCGGGTTGCGCGCTCCGCGACCACCGCGCCCTGGCGCATGACGGTGACACGGTCGGTTACCTCCAGGATCTCGCGCAGCTTGTGCGTGATCAGGATCACCGTCTTGCCCTCGTCGCGCAGCGCGCGGAGGATGCGGAACAGGTGGTCGGCCTCCTGCGGAGTCAGCACGCCGGTCGGCTCGTCCAGGATCAGCACCTGGGCGCCGCGGTAGAGCGCCTTGAGAATTTCGACCCGCTGCTGCAGGCCGACCGGCAGTTCGCCAACCGGGGTATCGAGGTCGACCTCGAGCTTGTAGTCGCGCTGCAGGCGCTGGAGCTCGGCGCGCGCCTGGGCGGCGCCCGCCGCCAGGAGGTAGCCGCCCTCCACGCCCAGCATGACGTTTTCCAGCACGGTGAACGGATCGACCAGCATGAAGTGCTGGTGCACCATGCCGATGCCGTGGGCCAGCGCGTCATGCGAGTTGCCGATGTGCACCGGCTTGCCGGCGATGCGGATCTCGCCTGCATCGGCCTGGTAGTAGCCGTAGAGGATGCTCATCAGCGTCGACTTGCCGGCGCCGTTCTCGCCGATGATGCCGTGGATCGAACCCACGGCGATGCGCAGCGAGACGGCGCGGTTGGCATGCACGGCGCCGAACCGCTTGTCGATGCCGATCAGTTCGACCGCCGGCGCCGCAACGGAGGGCGAGGCCTCGCTCTTGATCTGGTCAGCCATGAGACACTTTTCCCCCGCGCGCGGAGGAGAAACGAGGCGGGAACCGAATGCCGGACGATCGTCCTGGATCTGCCACGAACCGCCGAGCAATGCCGCCCCGCCTCGTGAGGCGGGGCGGCATCACACCATTACTTTTTCGCCATGTAGTCGGTGACTTTGATCTTGCCGGCAATGATGTCAGCGCGCGCCGCGTCGAGCTTCGCCTTCATGTCGGCCGTGATCAGGGCCTTGTTGTGTTCGTCCATCGAATAGCCGACGCCGTCCTCCTTGAGGCCGAGCACCTTCACGCCGCCCTTCCACTTGTTGTCCTTGGCGGACTTGAAGGCCTCGTACACGGCCACGTCGACGCGCTTGATCATCGAGGTGAGCACGAAGCCGGGCTGCAGGTGGTTCTGGTTGCTGTCGACGCCGATGGCGAGCTTCTTGTTGTCCTTGGCTGCCTGGAGCACGCCGATGCCGGTGCCGCCTGCCGCGGCATAGATCACGTCGGCGCCGCGATCGAACTGGCTGCGCGCCAGCTCGCCGCCCTTGGTCGGATCGTTCCACGCGGCCGGCGTGGTACCGGTCATGTTCTGGAACACCTCGGCCGCCGGATTGACGTACTTGGCGCCCTCGACATAGCCGAGCGCGAATTTGCGGATCAACGGGATGTCCATGCCGCCGATGAAGCCGACCTTGCCGGTCTTGGACGCCATCGCCGCGGCCATGCCGACCAGGAACGAGCCCTCATGCTCCTTGAAGACGACGGACTGCACGTTGGGCAGGTCGACAACCGCATCGATGATGGTGAAGCGGGCGTGCTTGTACTCCTTGGCGACCTTCTCGAGCGGCGTCGCTTGGGCGAAGCCGATGGCGATGATCATATTGGCGCCGCGGCGCGCCATGTTGCGCAGGCCCTGGTCGCGCTGGGCTTCCTGCGTCACCTCGAACTCGCGGTAGGAGATGCCGGTCTCCTTCTTGAACCGCTCGGCGCCGTGATAGGCGGCCTCGTTGAACGACTTGTCGAACTTGCCGCCCATGTCGAACACGACGGCGGCCGAGAACTCGGCAGGGGAAACGGGCGTGGTAAAGGCAAGAGCCGCCAAAGACAAGGCGGCGAAGCTGGCGCGGATCATGGTCAAGCCCCCTGCAGGGTTTTCGATTGATAGGTGAACAGCATAGACCCGCGCCGGCCCCGGGGGTAAGGGGGATTCTTGGCGCTGGAGAACGCTCAAGCCGCCTGTCCCAACAGGCTTTCCCCGGGCTTGACGCGGGAAAATGCAACCCTACCCCAGGTGACGTCCGGCCCATCGGAACCAAGTCGCACGCGTGTGTAGGACGCTACGAGGGGATCGGCAGCCGCATCGTAATCGCTGCGATAGTGCGCGCCGCAGCTGTTCTGACGTTCCGCAGCGGCCATTCGCACGGCGCGCGACACCTGGACCAGGCTCTTGAGGTTCAGCCAGTCGTGCCAGGTCAGATTGAAGGTCAAATCCTGCTCGTTCGCCACGGTGACAACGTCGAGATCGCGTTCGATCGCGTCGAGCGCTTCCGCGGCGCGTGAAAGGCCGTCGCCGTCGCGGATGATGCCGACGTCATGCCACATCGTGTCCCACAGCCGCTCGCGGATCGCCGGCAGAGCGCCAGGATCGGGCCGCGCGCCGAGCGGCACCCGTGCCCGTTCGGTGGCCGCGTCGATCGCCGCCGCGTCGGCTTCGGCCCAGGCTGCGCCGGCCGCGACCCAGCGTGCCATCGCCGCGCCGGCAATGCCGCCGAACACCGTCGAGTTGGCGACGCCGTTGCCGCCCAGCCGGTTTGCGCCGTGGACGCCGCCGGTGTCCTCGCCCGCGGCATAGAGCCCGACGAGTTCCGTGGCGCAGTCGGCCTTGAACTCGACGCCTCCCATCATGTAGTGCGCGGTCGGAACCACCTCGACACGGCCGCCGGCCAGATCGAAGCCGCAGTCGGCGCAGCGTTCGACCATGCCCTTGAAGTCGCGGCGCACGCGCTCGGGCCCGAGATGCTTCATTTCGATGTAGAGGCCGCCGAGCGGCGTGGTGCGGCCGCGGCGCATCTCCTCGAACATGGCGCGGCTGACGATGTCGCGCGTCGCGCGCTCGGCGCGCGCGTCGTAGCGCGGCATGAAGCGCTCGCCGGCACCGTCGAGCAGATAGCCGCCGGCACCGCGCAGCCCCTCCTCCAGCACCGTGCCGGTCATGCGCGTGTCCTCGCCGGCGAGCAGGCCGGTCGGATGGAACTGCACCATCTCCATGTCGCGCAGCGGCAGGCCCGCTCTGAGCGCCATGGCCATGCCGTCACAGCTCTTGTCGCCCGACGGCGTGTGATAGCGGTACATGGTCGGCCCGCCGCCGGTTGCCAACAGCACCGCGCGCGCCTCGACGAGCACAAACTCGCCGCTGCGCATGTCGATCATCAGGACACCGGCGATCTGCGCACCGTCGCGGCTCTTGATCAGCTCGATGGCGCGATGCTCTTCGAGGCGGCGCACGTCGCGCGCCCAGACCTGCTCGGCCAGCCGGTTGACGATCTCGATGCCGGTCAGGTCGCCCTTGTGCACCGTGCGGTCAAAGGTCTGCCCGGCGAATGCCTTCTGGTGGATCGTGCCGTCGGGATTACGGTCGAAGAAGCAGCCGAGCTCGTTCTCCAGCTCGCGGATGCGTTCGCGCGCCACCGTGACAAGGGTCCAGGCGAGATCCTGGTCGTTGAGCCATTGGCCGCCCTCGATCGTGTCCATGAAGTGGCGCTCGATCGAATCCTCGGGCGCGATCGCGACGTTGTAGCCGCCCTGCACCATGCGCGTGCAGCCGCACTTGCCGAGCTGCCCCTTGACCGCGATGGTCACGTCGAGATCGGGCGCCGTCTGCTTGGCATGCAAGGCCGCGAACAGCCCGGCGCCGCCCGCGCCGAGGATGAGGATGTCGGTGCGCAGCCGCTTCATGCCGATTTGGCGCCCCCGAGCTTCACGCCCATGCCGGCGAGCGCCGCCGCGCGCCGTTCGGCCGCGCTCGCCGCGACCGTCCGATAGAGGCTGCCGCCGTGGCTGTCCATGGCGACCAGCAGCGGCCCGAAGCCCTTGACCTGAAAGTGCCACAGGCTCTCGGGATTGAGGTCGTCGAGATCGACGTCGACGATCGATTCGATCCAGGTCGTTTCGAGCGCGGCCGTGCCCCCGATGACCGCCAGATAAGCGCCGCCGAGATCGGCGAAGGCGCGGCTGGTCTCGTCCATCAGTCCGCCCTTGCCGATGATCAGGCGCACGCCGTAGGCGGTCATCAGCGGGCGCGTGAAGCGCTCCATGCGCGCGCTCGTCGTGGTGCCGATGCAGACCGGCTGGTAGCCGACCGGAAACTCGTTCGACACGGGCACCTTGCGCACATTGGGCGCGGTGTGCAGGACGGCGTGGCCCTTGAGATCGAACCGCGTCGTGCGCCCGCGGTCGAACATATGGATCTGCGTGGCATCCCGGATGCCGTAAAGCGTGCCGTTGAGCGTGACCCTGTCGCCGATGCGAAGGGAGCGGGCCTGGATTTCGGTGACGGGCATAGTGAAGTCGTGGTGCGTCATCGACGACTGTCCCCTGCCGTCGTCAAACCCCTCACCCCGCGCTTCGCGCCACCCTCCCCCTCAAGGGGGCAGGGTTCAGGCTCCCCTCCCCCCTTGAGAGGGAGGATCGAACCGCGAAGCGGTTCGATGGGATGAGGGATTGAACGCCGCATCTCAAAAACCGATCGTCACGCCCGCGGGCGTGAAGGTCGCGGTGGCGCGCCGCGCGGAGTGACATTGGATGTTGACCGCCACGGGGTTCATCGTGATGTGCGTCGCGGCAAGCTCGACATGGACCGCGAAGGCGGTGGAATCGCCGCCCAGGCCCTGCGGGCCGATGCCCAGGCTGTTGACCGCCTGGCTCAGCTGCCGCTCGAGCTGGGCGCCCTCGGGGTCGGCGCAGACCGAGCCGAGCGGGCGCGTCGCCGCCACCTTGGCCAAATGCGCGCAGAGATCGCTGGTGCCGCCGACGCCGACGCCGACGATGGTCGGCGGGCAAACACGGCCGCCCGCCTCCATGACCTTGTCGACGACGAAGGTCTTGATGCCGTCGACGCCGTCGGCCGGAATGCACATCTTGAGGAAGGAGCCGTTCTCCGAGCCCGATCCCTTGGGAATCATCTCGATCACCAGTTCGTGCGCTCGGTCGACGAAATCGATGTTGATGACCGGCACCAGTGGCCCGCAGGAGGTGTGCTCGTTGACGCGCGTGATCGGATGCACGACCGAGGAGCGCAGCGGATACTCGCGCGTGGCGCGCGCGCAGCCGCGCCGGATCGCATCCTTGAGCGCGGCGCCGTCGAGCTCCACGCCGCGCCCGATCGTGACGTTGTAGATCGGAATACCCGTGTCCTGGCACAGCAGATTGTCGGTCCTCTCGGCGACCGCGATGTTCTCGATCATGGTCGCGAGAATGGCTTTGCCCGTGCCGTCGGTCTCGCCGGCGTCGAGACGCTGAAATCCCTGCTTGATGTCGTCGGGGAGCACCTTGAGCGCGCGGATATAGAGCAGCTTGGCTGTCTCCTCGACGACGGCGGGATCGACCTTCATCGCTGCATGCCCCATTTGCGTACGGTGTGCGTCTCGACCGTGCGGAACACCACGCTCTCGACCAGAAGCCCGATGATGATCACGGCAAACAGGCCAGCGAAAACATAGGCCGTCTCGAGCTGATTGCGGTTCTCGAAGATGAACCAGCCGAGCCCGCCCGAGCGCGAACTGACGCCGAACACCAGCTCGGCCGCAATCAGCGTGCGCCACGCGAAAGCCCAGCCGATCTTCAATCCCGTGAGGATCGAGGGGAAGGCGGCGGGAATGAGGATGTAGGCGACGTAGCGCAGCCCGCGCAGTCCGTAATTCTGCCCGGCCATGCGCAGAGTCTCGGACACCGACATGAAGCCGCCATGGGTGTTGAGCGCCACCGCCCAGAGCACGGAATGGATGATCACGAAGATCAGGCTCGGGATGCCCAAGCCGAACCACAGGAGCGCCAGCGGCAGCAGCGCGATCGCCGGCAGGGGATTGAACATGGCGGTCAGCGTCGACAGGAAATCCGTGCCGACGCGCGTCGACACGGCGATCGTGGTGAACACCGCGGCGAGCGCGATGCCTGCCGCATAGCCCATCATCAGAACGCGGATCGACGTCCAGATGCGCTCGAGCAGGGGCCCGCGCACCGAGGCATCCCACAGCGCCGTCATCGCCTCGGCGAAGGTGGGAAACATCAGAGGATTGTCGAGGAATTGCGCGTAGGCCTGCCAGGCGCTGACCAGAACGAGCAGGATGAACAGCCGGCGCACCGCCGTGATGTTGGAGATGCGCTCCCAGGCCGACAGCGGCCGCGCCACGTCGCCGATATGGCCGGCATCGCCCGGCTTGGTCTCGAATTCCGGACGGATGGGCGGCGCCTGCGTGTCAGCCATGGCGCGCCCGCTCCTCCTCGATGCGCTCGGCGAACAGCATGTTGTGGATGCGGCCGTGCAGCGCCTGGAAGCCCTCGCCGCCCAGGTTATCGTGGCCGAACTGGTGCGCGTTGAGCTCGGCCTTGACCTGTCCCGGATGCGGCGACATGACCAGGATGCGGCTGCCGACGATGATCGCTTCTTCGATCGAGTGGGTGACGAACAGCATGGTGAAGCGCACATCGTCCCAGAGCTGGAGCAGCTCCTCCTGCATCTTGCGCCGGGTCAGCGCGTCGAGTGCGGCGAAAGGCTCGTCCATCAGCAGGATGTCCGCGCCCATCGCCATGGCGCGCGCGATCGCGACGCGCTGCTTCATGCCGCCCGACAACATGTGCGGATAGACGTCGCTGAACTTGGTCAGGTTCACCTTGTCGATGTAGGAGCGCGCGCGCTGCTCGGCTTCGGCGCGATCGCAGCGCCCGCTGACCAGCATCGGGAACGTGATGTTCTGCTTGACCGTCTTCCATGGAAGAAGCTGGTCGAACTCCTGGAACACCATCATACGGTCGGGGCCGGGCCGCTCGATCGAGTGTCCCTTGAGGGTAATGCGGCCCTCGACCGGCCGCATGAAACCGCCGACGCCCTTCAGCAGGGTCGATTTCCCGCAGCCCGATGGTCCCAGCAGAACGAAGCGATCGCCCGAATAGACCTTGAAGCTGACGCGATAGGTCGCGGTGACCAGGTGCTCGCGCGTCTTGTACTGCAGCGTGACGCCGTCGACCGCGAGCAGCGGGTGGGCACTGTCGCGAGCGGCGCCGCCCACGGCATCAGGGGGCATGGGCATCCAGCGCCAAGGTTTCCCTCAGCTGCTGCCTTAGCTGCCCTGGACGCCGTGGACATCGGGGAAGTAGTAGTCCTTCCACGATGCCGGCTTGTTGCGCAGCGAGCCGATGCGGTGCAGGAACTCGGCGTATTTGATCGTGTTGAGCGGCACGATGGTGTGGCTCAACTCAGGACCCAGCATGCGGTTGATGAAATCGACCGAGAGCTTCGACTGCTCCTCGGCGATGTAGATCTTCACCGCATCGTCGCGGCGCTTCTGAATGAATTCATGGGCCTCGACGAGCGCGTCGAACAGCGCCGTGTAGCTGCGCGGGTTCTCCTCGCGGAACTTGGTCGTCGTATAGGCCGAATTGAATGTGACCGGCCCGCCCAGCACGTCGAAATTGCTCAGCACCTTGCGTGCCTTGCCTGTCTCGATCTGCTGGTATTGGAACGGCGGGCTGCTGAAATGCGCCGTGATCTCCGACTTGCCCGAGAGCAACGCCGCGGTCGCATCGGGATGCGACATCGACACCGTCAGGTGATCGAGCTTGGTGTGCTGGCCCTGGCCAAACTCCTTCTCGCAGGCCATCTGGAGCGAGACCGCCTGGATCGAGATCTTGACCGCCGGCAGAGCGATCTTGTCCTTGTCGGTGAAGTCGCGGATGGTGTTGACGGCCGGGTTGATCGTGCAGAGATAGAGCGCGGTGGCGTCGAAGCAGCCGATGCCGCGCACGTTGGCGTTGCCCTTTGTCTTGTCCCACACGGTGAGCAGCGGACCGACGCCGCCTGAGACGACATGCATGGCGCCGGAAATGAGCGCCTCGTTCGCAGCGGCGCCACCCGTGGTCTTCTGCCACTCGACCTTGGAATTTGGCAGGCCATTCTTCGCCAGATGCTTCTCGATCAGCTTCTCCGCCTTCATGACATGCAGCGGCGTGTAGGCGAGGCCGAATTGCGGAGCAAGCACCACCGTGCCCACCTCGGGCTTGGACTGGGCGATGGCAAAGCGAGGCAACGCGACCGCACCCGACGCTGCCGCCAACCCCTTGAGCACGGAACGGCGCGATGCCGACGACCTGACCATGACTGCCTCCCCGAATTGGTGTCATCGATTGGCACCCATGATAGGGGCTCCGGTCGGGTTTTCCATCGAAAATGCCCGGCCCCGGGGACAGTGACATCACGTCCGCCGGACGCTCACAGTGCCGGCCCCGGGGTCCACGGTCACCTCGTCACCGGTGCGGATCGCCCTGGTGATGTCCGTTTCGAAGCGATCCATGAAGGCGAGATCGGCAAGCGCTGCGCCCTGGGCCATGATCGGATTGGCGAAGTTCAATAGCAGTGCCTTGGGCGCCATGCCGCGCGACGCCATTTCGTAGAGCATCCAGGCCGTCGCCACGCCGCCCTTGGCCGTGTTGAGCACGAGGATGCGTCCGACATAGCTCTGCCCGACCAGCTTGTGCGCCGGCCGCACGAAGATGCCCTTGATGCGGTCAAGGTCGTAGCGGGCGCTGAAGTTGTCGCTCGCGACCAGCGCCGTGCCGGTGACCGCCGGGCCGATGCCGGCATGACCCTTGATCGTCAGTTCGGCCATCACACGATCCGTCCGGCCACCGCCGAGTCGACGCACCGCTCCATGCTCGCAAGCACCGGCTGATAGCCGTAGCCGCCGATGATGTTGACCAGCTTCGCCGAGTTCGACATCAGGCGCTTCCAGCCATTTACCTCGCCGATCTCGCGCGCGTAGCTCTGGTAAAAACAGACACCTTCGAGCACGACGCCGCCGGCCCGAGCGATCGTCGCGGTCAGTCCCATCCGGTCTGACGCCGCCTTGATCTCGGGCGAGGTCGCCGCCAGCAGCGTCACCTTGTCGTGGACATGCCGGCCTGCTAACAACCCGGCCAACTGCTGGATCTCGAACAGCGACAATTGCGGCGCGGCGAACACGACAACGTCGACACCGGTGTCGGCCGGCGCGTAGCTCCCGTAAAAGCCGGCAATGTCTTCCGGACCGATCGGCTCTTCCGCCGGCGGCGCACCATCGAAGACGGCGGCAAGGCTGGGCGCTTCCGGCGTCACGCCGACCATGTGAAAGAGCGCCACCGAGCCGAAGCTGGCAAGCGCCGCGCCGAAATGCTTGAGCTCGTCCGAGCTCGGCGGCATGTCGACGCCCGCAATCACCGGAACTTGCCAATAGGATTCGAGACGCCGGCCGACCACCCCGCCCAGCGCGCCCCAATCGCTCCAGTTCCGCGGCTGCTCATGCAGGCGGAACAGTCGCGAGCCGCGGCGATGGCGATCGAGGTGATAGCCGTAGCGCGGTGTCCGGCCGGTCAGAGCGGCAGCAAGCGCCGAGGGTCCGCCCTCGAAATTGCTGCGCGCACCCATGACGCTGTTGGCGTAGATCACCGAGCCGGTGTCGCCGAAGGCGATGTGCTCGCCACGCATCGGCGGCATCACGGTCTGGTAGTTGATGCAGGTGTTGGTGAGCAGCACGCCGAGTGCGGAGAACGCGGCAATGGCACGCCGCTCGAGCCCGACCATCTCGTCGGTCTGTCCCAGGCGCTTGTAGGCGTTGAAATCGACGCCGCGCGGGTCGGTCACTGTCGGCACGCGCACAGACCGCTCGGCCCAGGAGCGACGCGCGTGCTCCTCGAGCAGCGCGATGCACGCCTCGCCCAGGGATTCGGCATCGGCCATGATGTGGACCTGGGAGATCGGCACGAAGTCGGCAGCATCGAAGAAGCGGCCGACCTTGATCTGATGCTCGATCGCCCAGCGCCGTACCGGTCCATGGGCGCCGGCGGCGATCGCGCGTTCTTCGTCGTCGAGCTTCATCGCTACAGCAATAGCACGCCGCCGGAGATGAGCAGCAGCCAAAGCACGATGCGGCGGAACTGCACCTCGTCGACGCGCCGGTAGAGCCGGATGCCGAGCCAGCCGCCCGCGCCCAGCGCAGGAAGCGCGATCAGAAAGCTGACAGCGAAATCGCGGTCGAGGAACCCATCCTTGAGGTAGGTCAGCATCGTGGCCACGTGCATGCATATGTTGAAGGGTTGATAGACCGCCCGTTGCTCATCCTTCGACCAGCCGCGCAAGCCCGACCACATGGTGGGCAAGGCGCCCGACAGGCCGGACAAGCCGCCCATCACGCCGCCCGCCAGGCCGACCGCGCCATCGGCCAACCGTCCCGCCCGCGCCGCCGGCGCCATCGGCGGCAGGAAGAGGCTGATGCCGGAATAGATGAGGAGAAAGGCGCCGAGGATGCGCCTGAACAGGGCCGCATCGATATGGCCCAGCAGATAACTGCCGATCGGCACGCCGAGCAAGCCGGCCAGTACGAACGGCAACACGCGCTCCCACCGGACCGCATGCCAGAGCGCACGGACATTCATGAGCTGAACCACGAGGCTGCACGACACCACGAGCGGTGCTGCGAGCGTCGGCTCGATCGCATGAAGCCAGAAGCCGAGCGTGACGAGACCGAAGGCAAAGCCCGCCAGGCCGGAGACGATCGAGCCGAAAAGCGCGCCGAAAGCCACGGCGCCGAGTGCGGCGAGGCTCATCGCCGGACAAGGCTCATGACCACACGCCGAGCAAGAACATCAGAGCGATGGCAAGACTTGCAGCCAAGCCGAGCGAGATGACGGCGCGCGTCATGGCGCGCGTGCTGCCGGCCTCGATGGCAAGCACGCGCAGCCCGCCGGTGAGATGCGCTGCCAGCAACAGTACGAGCCCCGCTTCGGCGGCCTTGACCAGTGGCTGGCGCGACCAGTCGAGAAAGCCGTCGAGCGCCTGCGGCCCCTGGATCGCCTGGCCGAGCGCCAGAAAATGAAGCGGCAGGAAGACGGCGAGACCGATGCCGGACAGTCGGTGGATGAGGAAGGCGATGTAGGCGGCGTGCGTCCGGCCGCGCAGCCGAGCTGCAAGGCTCATCGGAACAGGCCCGCTATGGCGCGCCAGCCGAGCCAGGCGATCGCGACCGCGAAGGCGCAGAGCGCGAGGTCGAGCGAGCGGCTGCGCCAACCCACGATCTCTCGGATGACGCTGCGCATCCCGATCGGAGCATGGATGGCCGCGGCCAGGACGAACACGGCGTAGAAGGCGAGCCAGGAGACATTGCCGCGCGTGCGCCCGAGGATTTCCGCAGCGCTGAGCCCGCCTTGCACGGCATAGATCATCGTTGCGAGGTGGATGGCAACACATGCCGCCAGCACGGCGGCGCTGGCGCGCTGCGCGAGCCACAGCAGGACTTCGGCGCGGGGCCCCATTCAGATCTTGCCCGTCAGTGCCGCCAGACCCGTGCGGCGCTTCAGGCCCGCGATCGAGCTTGTCGGGCTGAGTGACTTGGGACAATGCTCCGTGCAGCTCTGATGACTGTGGCAGGCGTGGCATGCCGCGTCGCCAGCGACGGCCGACAGTCGCGCGCGTTCGGCACCGTCACGCTCGTCATTGACCAGTGTCCAGGCCCGGTTGAGAGCGGCCGGCCCGAGATAGTCGGGATTCCAGGCGACGACGTCGCACGCGGCGTAACAGACGGCGCAGCCTATGCATTCGATGGCAGCGTCGACCGCACGCCGCTGCGGCGCGGCGGGCGACACCCGCGCGAAATCGTCGCGGCGCGTGCGCGTGCCGACGAAGCTGCCTCGGGCGGCCGCCCATTTGTCGAAGAATGCGCTGAGGTCGCAGGCGAGGTCCTTGATCACCGGGAGGTTCGCCAGCGGGGCGATCTCGATGCGGCCGTCGGCGCCCGCGACGCGCGCGACATGGGTGCGACAGGTCCAGCGCGGCCGGCCATTGACCGTCATCGCACATGATCCGCACATGCCGACCCGGCAGGCAAAGCGGTAGCTCAAGCCGGGGTCGAGGCGCTGCTGAATGTAGGTGACGACGTCGAGCACGGTCTGGTTGGCGCGCCGCGGCACGGCGTAGCCGACAAAGCGCCCCTCGGCTCCGCCGCGCCAGACCGATACCGCCAATGTCGCTACAGCCTCAGCCATGCACGCCCATTACCCGCCCCAATGGCGGGAGCCCGGCAGCGTAGCGCCGCAGCGGCCCCATACAAGGCCCAACTTGCCGATCATGGAGGGGAAAGAGGCCGCCGGACTTGCCCGAAGGGGTTTAAGCGCAAGTCCGGCGGCGGAGCTCTCGCCGGGTCGCTGGCTCCACATAAGTTAACAACCTCCGGTGCGCCTTATTCCCCGGCCTGGACGCCCACTCCCCAGCGCCGGCGCAGCTCGGCCCTGTTGAGCCTGAGCCACTGGAGCGACAAGAGAGCCCCGGCCGAGATGATGGGGCGCTCAACCATGGCTGCGAATGCCGCGTCCGAGCGGAGCACCACGACGCGCGTTTCCTCGTCTTCGTCCGATCGGCCGTGGACGCCGGCTGCGCGGGCGGCATCGACGCGGCCGGCATAGAGATGAATCGGGCTCTGGTAGCTCGCCACGCTCGGCAAATAGTCGAACAGGTGCAGCAGGTCGAGAATCTCGCAGCCTGCCTCCTCGATCGCTTCTCGGCGGACCACTTCAGTCGGATCCTCACCCGGCTCGATCATGCCGCCGACCGGCTCGAGCTGCCACGGCGCCCGGCCGGCGGCATGGGCGCCGGGCCGGAATTGCTCGACGAAGACGACGGCATCGGCAAACGGGTCGTAGAGGAGCACGGCGGCGGCCGCGCCGCGATCGTACACCTCGCGCGTGAAGGGTCTCGTCCAGCGTCCGTCATGCAGCCGATGGCGAAAGGTGTAGCGGTGCAAACGGGAATAGCCGCTGTAGAGCGTCTCATGCCGCAACATTTCGACGTCATCAGCACCGAAGCTGGGCGGCGGCACTTGGCCGCCGTCGCGATCTGCGCTCAACGTTGCGTCCTAGCTTGAACCCGAACCGGAGGAGCCGGGAGCGGCCGGTGCTGGCGGTTGATGGGCGACCGGCCGATAGCGACCCCGATCAAGCAGGATCGTGACCGATACCAGGCGGCGCTCCGTGGCCTCACCCACGCGGGTGAGGCTGGCATGGGGAATGCCGTGCTTGTCGGAAACCCGCTCGACTTCCCAGACATAGGCCGTCTTGTCGACGACCTGAAAACGCTGACCTGCCTCAACCGATCGCTTCATTGCTGCTCCATCACGGCGGCGAGGTGCCGTCGTCTTCGAGTTCCTGAGCTTGGCGCTCCGTCGTGTCGATCAGGCATTGCAGCTTTTCCAGCTGTGATTGCTCCTTGTCGGCGCGAAACAGATCGGCGCGCCAATCGCAGTACTGGTCGCGATAGGCGCTCCAGGCTTGCTGCATGCGGTTCAAGATCGCGAGCCGCGGCGGGTCGCTTTGCGTGCGCGCCTTGCCGAGCGCCGTGTTGAGGTAGTCGCGCTGTCGGCCCATTTCCTGCTGCAGGCATGCAAGCACATCCTTGACGTTCTTGGCGCTTTCCACGCAGTCGCCGCCCTCCGGTGTCATGGCCAAGGCTGGCGTACCTGCCAAGGCCAGACAGCCAACCACGGCAACCACCACGGCCAATCCTGCAAACCGCATGGTCAAACCAGTAACCTCCCCATCCCACGGCCATTTTAGCCAGAATCATGAGAACAACGCCACGCCCCCGCGGAGGTCGGCCAGCATACGGGTCCCTAGTAGCCCAGCGCGCCATCGACGCGGTTCGGCAGGTCACGTCCCCGCAGGTATTCCTTCAGATTGGCGAAGAACACGTCGAGGCAACGCGCGGCATAGCGGCTCGGGTCGTCCGACGACACGTGCGGCGTGACCAGCAGCCGGGGCACGGTCCACAGCGGCGACTCCGGCGGCAGAGGCTCCGGCTCGAACACGTCGAGGATGGCGCCGCCGAGGCGGCCCGATCGCAGCAGCTCGGCGAGCGCAGCATAGTCGACGACGGGGCCGCGGCCCATATTGATCAGCCCCGCGCCGGGCTTGAGCAACTCCAGCTCGCGACGTCCGATCAGGCCGCGCGTCTCCCTGGTCAGCGGCGTGATCACCAGGAGGAAGTCGGCCTTGGGCAGCACGCGGTGGATCTGCTTCGAGGAAACCGTTCGATCGACGTAGCGGGCGGCCTTGCCGCTTCGTCTCACGCCGATGACATGAAGACCGAGCTGCTTTGCGCGCCGCGCGCACTCCTCGCCGATCGCGCCGACGCCGACGATCACCGCGGTCTTGCCGGCGATCGGCGAGCTGAACACCTGGTTCCAGCGCCGCGCCTTCTGATCGTCGATGTGCAGCGGCATCCGATCGTTCAGCATGAGCAGCGCCATGACGGCGAACTCGCCCGATTTCGGCCCATGCACGCCGCTGGCATTGGTCAGGACGGCCCCCTTCGGCAGCCAGTCGAGCGGCACCAGCTTCTCGACGCCCGCCGCCGTCACATGGAGCCATTTCAAGTTCGGCGTCTGCGGACCGATCACCGCGCGGTCGACCCGCGAGCCCGAGATGATGATCTCCGCCGCGGCGAGCGCCTTCATATCGGGCTTGGTATCCCAGGCAAAGGTCGGCTTGAGCCTCTTGGCGAGCGCGGCGTGCCGTTTCAGCCCGGCCTTCCAGATGTCGCGCGTGATCGCGTAGACATGGGGCTGCGCCTCGACGGCCTGGACATAGATCGGGATCGGTCCCTGCGTCCTGGCCGCCGTCTTGGTCTTGCGTGCTGCTGGCATGATCGTCTCTCCCCTTCATTTCCTGACGAATTCGATGACAGTGCCACGGGCATCGCCGGGCGAAACCCACAGGCTGTCCGCGGGGCCCGAACGACCGCCGATGCCTGCGCTTTCGAGCGCGGCGCGCGTGCGCGCGAGATCGCCGACCGAAAGCGAGATCGCTGCGACATAGGGCACGACCGGCGCGCCGACGCCGGGAAACCGCGTGGCAAGCCTCGCCCGGTCGACGACATGGAGCCGCGTGCGCCCGAGCGATATGACGCGATTGGCGACATCGTGCTCGCCATCGAGCATGGTCGCCATCGCGGCGGCAAACCGCTGAGCCTCGTCGACGCACAGGGTTACGCCAATCAGGCCCATGGCACCGTTGGCATGCTCGACCAGATGGGGCTGCCACAGGGCGTCGGGCGTGTGATGCTCGACGGCGATGTAGTAGCCCTCGTCGACCGGCGTCGGTAAATCGACGATCGAAAATTCCGCGGTTACGGCACGGTGCCGCTCGACGATCGGCCGCGACAGCCGGCGGGGCGCGCCGGCGGTGAAGCCACGCCGCGCCAGTCCGGCGGCGGCCGTGGCAAGGTCCGTCGTGCCGAAGGCGACGATGTGAGCGCCCTCGTAACGCGCCAGGTGGTGACGGAGCCGGCCTTGATAGGCCGGATCGGTGACGCCGATCAGCTCGACATAGCCTTGGCGCAGCATGATGCAATGATTGCCGGTGCCGCGCCGCCGGGGCGGCGCGCCCGCGTCCACGTGATGACTGAGATCGCTGAGCGTAAAACCCAGCCGGCGATAGATGCTCGCCGCTGCGTCGAGATCGTTGACCGCGACGCCGACGTGATCCAAGGCGAAGTCGCTCATGCCCCGCCCAGACCTGCGGGACCGATCAGCTCCGTCACCTGCTTCTGCACGACCTTGCGGTCGATCTTGCCCGGGCCGTTGAGCGGCAGCGCCTCGGTGAAGAAGACGCGCCGCGGGTGGGCGTAGGTCGGACCGTTGTCGATCGCAAACTGCTTGAGCGCCGCCTCGTCGATCGCCGAGCCGCGCGCCCTCACGACCATGGCGACCGGCACCTTACCCTTGATCTTGTGCGGCACCGGCACGACCGATACCTCGGCGACGCCGGCATGACGCAGCAGCAGGTTCTCCACCTCGAGAGGATAGACGTTCTCTCCGCCGGAATTGAACATGTCGTCGGTGCGGCCGCGGAAGTAGTAGAAGCCCTGGGCGTCGAGGCTGAACAGGTCACCGGTCTTGAGCCAGCCATCGACGAGGCGCTGCTTGTTGACCTCGGGAAGGTTGTAGTACCCCGGCGTCACACCAGGATTGCGCACCCACAGCTCGCCATAGCTGGGATGCTCCCTGCCGTCGGTGCCGACCAGCTTGACCTCGCCCTCGGGCCAGATCACACCGCACGAGCCGTGCGGCACTTTTCGGCCGTCGAGCGGCGGGCCGATCATGACCGGACCGCCCTCAGTCAGGCCATAGCTCTCGCCGACCGGACAGCCGAAGACGCGCTCGAGCGTATCGAGCAATTCCTTCGGCGTCGGCGCCGAGCCGACGGTGATCTTCTTGAGGTGGGAAAAGTCGAGCCTCTCGATGAGATCCTTCTGCTGCAGCACCATGGTGAAGACCGAGGGAACGCCAGTCGTGAAGGTGCAGCGGAATTTCGACAAGGTCTCGAGAAAGCGGCGCGGTTCGAAGTTGGGCAGGATCACGACAGATCCGCCGCACTGGAGCATCGGCTTGATCTGCCCGGCCATGGCGTTCTTGTGGTAGAGCGGCACCGCGGTGAGCCCGCGCTCGGTCGGCGGCGGCGTCCAGTACTTCTGCACGCAGCGAATCCACCAGAGCTGTCCGGCGTGCGTCAGCACCACGCCCTTGGGCCGGCCGGTCGATCCGGAGGTGTAGGCCTGGAACGAATGGTGGTCAGGGTCCAGCGCCGGCGGATCGAAGGATGCCGGCATCGTCATGAGCGCGCGCTCGTAGTCCTGCCAGCCCGCGGGGGCCGGGCCGAAGGCGAGCTTGATCTTGAGCCCCGCCTCGTCGGCCAGCCTTACGATGTGCGCATTGCAGCCCGGCTCGACCACGGCGCCGACGCAGCCCGCGTCCTTCATCGTGTAGGCGAGCGTCTCGGCGCCGAGCTTGATATTGAGCGGCACCGGCACGATGCCGGCGCGCATGGCGCCGTACATCACCTCGACGAACTCGAAGCGGTTGCCGATCGCCATGGCCATGCGATCGCCGGGCTTGAGGCCGAGACCGGATATCAGCGCGGCAAACCGGTCGGCACGCTGGTCGAATTCGCCATAGCTGACGTCGCGCGGCTCTTGGCCCGAGAGATCGATCATCGCGACCGACTGCGGAGCGCTCTGCACCGCGGCATCGCACCAATAGCCGAGATTGCCGGATTTCCTGGACGCCAGATTCGTCGATGTCATCGTCTCACCTCAACGCCGGCAACGAAGCGGCGTTGCGGCCCGCAATGCGGCCGCCGACGAAGCATTCAGCCAGATTGCCGCCGGACATGTAAAGGTGGCCGAACACGCTGCCGAGCTCGCCGGCGGCGTAGAGCCTGGGTATCGGTTGGCCGAAGGCGTCGATCACGCGCTGCTCGGCGTCGTGGCGCGGGCCACCCTGGGTGTTCGAGACAACCGGCCAAAGCTCGGCGAAGTAGAAGGGCGGTGTCCTGATCGGCACCATACTGCCCGGCGGCCGGCCGAACTCGTCGTCCTGCCCAGCCCCGCACATGGCATTCCAGCGTTCGACCGTGGCGCGGAGCACCGAAGGCGCGCTGCCGATCCGCTCGGCCAGTTCCTCGAGCGACTGCGCGCGTCGGATCACGCCGGATTGGATCTCGGCCTGGTTGTCGCGGCTCCACGACATCGACAGACCGCGCTCGTTGTAGGTCGGGGCGCCCAGCGGGTAGAGCTTGCGGCCCTCCTCGTCGATGATCAGCGTCGCGGGAATCCGCGGATAGCGCTGGGTCACCGGATCGAAGCGCTCCATAGCGCGATGGCCGGTGTCCTGCATATAGGGATCGTATTCGTTCATGAAGCGCCGTCCGGATCGGTCGACCACGATCCAGGTCATGCGTACATCCTCGCGCAAGCCCTTGCCCGGCAGCCAGTCCGGCAGGCGCTTGGTGCGGATGGCAAAGGGATAGGACGGATCCGGATGGCGGAACCCGTAGGAGCCGTGGAAGTGCCACATGTGCCAGAGCTGGGCGCCCGCCGCCTGCGCCATGCGGATGCCGTCGCCGGTGTTGCCGCGGAAGGCGGCGCTCATCACCGGCTTGATCTGCCAATGCTGGCGCTGCATCTCTGCGTCGCCTTCGAAGCCGCCGGTCGTCAGCACGACGGCGCGGCGCGCCCGAATCGCGATTCTGCGGCCGTGGCTCTCGGCGATGATCCCGATGACCGCGCCGTCGGCGTCCTGCACGAGGCGGCGCGCCGGCGTCGCGAGCCTGACTGAAATCCCGCGCTTGGCGACATTGTCCAACATGACCTTGAACAGGCGCGCGCCCTGCGGCGAGCCACGCACTTGTGGAAACACGGAAGATGCATCGAAACCCGGCAGATCGTCGATGTACACGAAGCCGAAGGTCTCGTAGCCGGGCAATGGATAGTTGGCCGGCGATTCGCGCACGCCGACGACCGCGCCATTGACCGCGGCGAGCTCGCGCGCCATGTCCGGCAGCTCGGTCATGCCCTGGGCGAGACGGCGCAGCACGTCGTCGGGCGTCGTACCTGCGTTGGTCGCGTGCAGGTACTGGAAGGCCTGGTCGGCGTCGGCGGCGATGCGCAATCCGCCGGCCGAGCACACGGAGATTCCGCCGGGATCGAGCATCTTCTCCAGGATGGCGACCGTGGCACCGGCATCGTGCGCGGCGACAGCCGTCATGGCACCGGCATAGCCGAAGCCGACGACGACGACGTCCGCCTCGTCGTCCCAGGACGATGGAACCGACCGGCTCACAGCCAGCGCTCGAGGAAACGGCGGACGTCGGCGCCCCAGACCGCCTGGCCCATGCTCTCCAGTCGATGTCCCTCGTCGCGATTGACGCCGAAATCCGGGTAGATCCTCGACTCGACGACCTTGCCCGTGCCGTCGAGCGAGGCCGCCAGCTCCTTGGTCGGCCGGATGCTGTAATCGTTCGCGGCCTGGATGAAGAAGATCGGCTGGCTCACCTTGGCAGCCGCCTGGGTCATGAGCGCGCGCAACGCCGGTGTGCGGTCCCAGTTCATGGCCGCGCCGGCGAACTCGACGGCGCAGCGGAACTTGGGTGATTTCGATGCGGCCAATAGCGTGTTCGTGCCGCCGAACGAGCTGCCCATGACGCCGATGTGATCGGGACGCAGCTCCGGCATGGACGCGAGCATGTCGAAGGCCGCAATCACGTCGTCACTTTCGCGATCGAGCCGCGCCGCCAGCTGGGTGTCGTATTCGCTGGTGCCGAACTCGGCCGTGACCTCGCTGCGCCAGGCCGGACCCGGCGAGTTGCCGTAGCCGTGGCGGTGCGGCAGGAAGGACGCGATGCCCCAGCTCATGAGCAGCAGCGCCGTTGCCGGTCGCGACACGTCCCACGTGCCTTGGGAGATGCCGCTGCCATGGTTGGTGATCATGCACGGAAACAGCCCTTCGCCCGGCGGCAGGTGCAGGTACCCCTTGAGCGTATGGTTGCCGCTGCGGAACGTGACCTCGCGCGCCACGGCGCGGATGCCCGTCACGTCGGTGTCGATCATGCCGTTGGCGAGCGGCTCCACATCGCGCCGCTCGAGGTGTCGCTCGAAGCGGACGATATGCTGCTTCATGGCCGCGCGGACAGCCTCGAAATCCTTGCTGGCGGCGCGCGCCGCCAGATCGCGCTCGTGCTCGTCCTTGGTGGCAAATCCGCATTCCCAGGTGACGTCGGCGCCGTCGCCATCCTGCTTCACGAACACCTTGCCAGCCGCCAAGCCGATCTTGACGCGCACGGCACAGGCGCGCCGGCGGATGGCCAGCACCTCTGCGGCGTGCCCTGGCTTGGCGAAGTAATTGGTGCGCTCGACGATCATGGACCTTCCTTGTACGTCAACCTGGGAAATGACAACGCACGAACCGGCCGGGCTCGACCTCGCGAATCACCGGCTCGGTCGAACGGCAGCGCTCCTCAGCCTTCGGACAGCGTGTGTGAAAGCGGCAGCCCGGGGGCGGCGCGATCGGGCTCGGGATCTCCCCTTGCAGCGCGATGCGGCGGCTCTGAATCTCCGGATCGGGCTCGGGCACGGCGGAAATCAGCGCCTGGGTATAGGGATGCAGCGGCCGCGTGAACAGCGCTTGCTCGGTCGCCAGCTCGACCATCTGCCCCAGATACATGACCGCGATGCGGTGGCTGACGTGCCTGACCACGCCGAGATTGTGCGAGATGAACAGCAGGGTCAGGCTGAATTGCCGCTGGATATCGGCCAGCAGATTCAGAATCTGCGCCTGGATCGACACATCGAGCGCCGAGACCGCTTCGTCGCAGATGATGAAACGTGGCCGCACGGCGAGCGCGCGGGCAATGCCGATGCGCTGGCGCTGCCCGCCGGAGAAGGCGTGTGGGTAGCGCGTCATGTACTCGGCGGGCAGGCCGACGATGCCCATCAGCTCGGCGACGCGCTGCTCGATCTCGTTGCGCCGCATGCCCAGATTGCGCAACGGCTCGCCGATCACGTCGCGCACGCGCATGCGCGGATTGAGCGACGAGAACGGGTCCTGAAAGATCACCTGGATATGCTGGCGCAGCGGTCGCATCTGCGGCTCGGAGCGGTGCGTGATGTCCTCTCCGTCGAACCGGATGCGGCCGGCGGTGGGTTCGAGCAGGCGCAGGATCAAACGGCCGACCGTGGTCTTGCCGCAACCGGACTCGCCGACCAGCCCAAGGGTCTCGCCGGGATAGATGGCGAGGCTGAGATCGTCGACCGCGCGCAGACTCGCGCGGGTCGCGATCAGGCCGCCCAAACGAATCGGGAAATCCTTGGTCAGGCGCTCGACGCTGACCAGCGGCGCGGTCCGCGCCTCGGTTGCAACGACAGCGTTCACGACGGCGTGCTCATGCTGGCGGGTTCATGAGGGAGATTTCATGTGGGTCGGGCCGACTTGAGATCGGGTTCGAAGGCGCGCCAGCAGCGGACGCGACGGCTGGTCCCCTCCGACTCGATCGACGGCATCGCCTGGCGGCAGCGATCGATCGCATCGGGACAACGCGGATGGAAGCGGCAGCCGGACGGGAAGCTCGCCGGCGACGGCGTCGAGCCGGGAATGGCTTCGAGGCGCGCCTGCTTGCGGTTGGCGAGCGGGATCGAGCGCAGCAGCAGTCGCGTATAGGGATGAAACGGCCGGCCGAACAGATCCTTGACCGGCGCCTCCTCGACGATCTGCCCCGCATACATGACGACGACGCGGTCGGCGATCGAGGCAATCACGCCCATGTCGTGGGTAATCATCAGGATGGCGGCCGAGAAGGCGCGACGCAGGTCGCGCATCAGGTCAAGGATCTGCGCCTGGATGGTGACGTCCAGCGCCGTGGTCGGCTCGTCGGCGATCAGCAGCTTGGGCTCGCACGCCATGGCCATGGCGATCATGATGCGCTGGCGCATGCCGCCCGACATCTGGTGGGGATACTGGTCGACCCGCTGCTCGGCCGCGGGTATGCCGATTCGGCGCATCAGCTCGATGGCGCGCCCGCGGGCCGCGCCGCGCGACAGGCCGAGATGCTCGATCAGAACCTCGGCAATCTGGAAGCCGACGGTGTAGACCGGATTGAGGCTGGTCATCGGTTCCTGGAAGATCATCGCGACCTCGCGGCCGCGGATGTCGAGCATCGTCGGCTCGTCGAGCTCGACGAGATTGCGGCCGGCGAAGTGGATGGCGCCGCGATCGATGCTGCCCTGCGCGCCGAGCAGCCCCATGATCGACAGGGCGGTGACCGACTTGCCCGATCCGCTCTCGCCGACCACCCCCAAGACCTCGCCATGTCCGATGTCGAATGACACGTCCTCGAGCACGGTCAGCCGGCCGTGCAGCGCCTGGAACGACACGGCGAGATCGGAGACGCGCAGCAGCGCTTCGGTCATCGGTCGCGGATCTTGGGATCGAGCAGGTCGCGCATGCCGTCGCCCAGCAGGTTGAAGCCGATGATGGTGAGGCCGAGCGCCATGCTGCCGAACAGCGCGAGATAGGGATCGGTGCGCAGGCCGACCAGCCCGTCGCGGATCATGCCGCCCCAGCTCGGCTCGGGCTCCTGCACGCCGATGCCGAGGAAGCTCAATGTCGCCTCGGCCATGATGAGGAAGCCGACGCCGATCGACGCGCGCACGATCAGCGGCGCAACGATATTGGGCAGCAAGTGGCGGAACAGGATCGTGAATGGCCGCGTGCCGCAGGCAATCGCCGCGTCGACGTAGAGCTCGCTGCGGAGCTGGAGCACGAGGGAGCGCGTCAGGCGCGCCACGCCCGGCCACCACACGATCGACAGGGAAATGATGACCGTGAGCTTGCTCGGTCCCAGCACAGCCGCCACGAGGATGGCGAAGATCAGCTCGGGAAACGCGAAGATGACGTCGACGACGCGCATGATCAGCGCATCGGTCCAGCCGCCGAAATAACCCGCGATCATGCCGAGCAGGATGCCGATCGACAGCGTGATGGTGAGAACGGAGATGGCGACCAGCAGCGAGACGCGGGCGCCGACGATCAGCCGGCTGAGGATGTCGCGGCCGAGCTGGTCACCGCCCAGCAGGTGGTCCGCCGATGGTGCCGCCCAGGTCGCGAGCAGGTCAGTCTCCTCGTAGCTATAGGGCGCCAGGACCGGCGCGAAAAAGGCCACGAGGACGACGAACAGCACGATGACCGAGCCGATCATGGCGTTGCGGTTGCGGCGGAAGCGCACGGCAAATTCCGAGTGCCAGAGGCGGCCGAGCGTGCCTTGCGGCAATCGCACCGATTGCACGGTCATGTCGGGCTGCCGCCCAGACGAATGCGCGGATCGATCACGCCGTAGAGCAGATCGACGATCAGATTGATCAGGAGAAAGAACAGCGTGAACAGCAGGACGATCGCCATGGTGACCGGGTAGTCGCGCGAGAAAATCGCCTGGATCGCCATGCGGCCGAGGCCGGGAATGTTGAAGATCGTCTCGACCACGAATGTCGCCGACAGCAGCACGCCGAAGATGATGCCGATGGTGGTCAGCAGCGGCACGAGCGTGTTGCGCAGCGCGTGCCGATAGACGACGAGGCGGCGGTTGAGGCCCTTGGCCCGCGCGGTGCGGATGTAGTCCTGCTGGAGGACCTCGAGCATGTAGGTGCGCGACAGGCGCGCGATCTGCGCCGCCGGCGGCACGGCCAGAATCAAAGCAGGCAGGATGGCGCGGTCGAACGTGCCCCAGCCGGCGACGGGCACGAGGCCCAGCTTGACGGCGAAGATGTAGACCAGGAATGCCGAGAGCGCGAAGTTCGGAATGGAGATGCCGGCGATGACCAGCAGGATCACCGTGGTGTCGGCCCAGGTGTTGTGCCGAAGGGCGGCAAACACGCCGACCGCGACGCCGACCGGAACCGCAATGACGGTGGCCGACAGTGCCAGGATCGGGCTGACGAATAGCGCGTCCTTGATGACGTCGATGACCGGTACGCCGACGAAACGGAACGACTTGCCGAAGTCGCCACTGAGGATGCCCGCGACGTAGTTGATGAATTGCTGCCACAGCGGCAGGTCGAGCCCGTAGTCGGCGCGCAGGCGGGCCGCCAGCACGCGGTCGGCCGACTGGTCGCTCAGCATGATCGTCACGGGATCGCCGGGGATCACCTGGTTGGCGAGAAACGTCAGGATAATCACGGCCGCCAGCACCGGCAGCAGGCCGAGGATCCGGCGCATCGCGTAGGTCAGCACGGCGCCCGACCGATGTGGCGCGCACCGCAGCCTCCGCCCCCGCGCCTGAGCGGGGCAGGACCGAGGTGGGGGCCCGAAGGGGAGGAAACGATGGCCCGCAGGGAGTCCCTCCCCGACCCTCCCCCGCACTGGGTGCGAGGGAGGGAGGTGTCAGCGATCACTGGATCTCGATCTTGTGGAAACTGGAATAGCCGTAGGACGTCATGGTCACGCCCTTGACGTTCGGCTTGCGCAGCGCGACCAGAGCCGGGACCGGCAGCGGGATCGTACCCCAGTCGTCCATCAGCACCTTTTCGGCCTGCTGATAGAGCTTGTAACGCTCGGGCGGATCGGCCACGGTCTGCGCCTTGTCTATCAGCGCGTCGAATTGCGGATTGCTGTAGCGCGCGCGGTTATACGGGCTCTTCGAGTGCCACATCTGCGACAGGAAGTAGTTGGCATCGGGATACCCGGCGGTCCAGCCCCAGGGGAAGAACATGACTTCGCCGGCATTCATCGACTTGATGAACGTGCCGCGCTCGACCGTGACGACCTTCACGTCGATGCCGAGCACGCGCTTGATCTGGTTGGCGTAGTAGGTGATCTCGTCCTTGAAGAGCGGCGGATTGGAGATCTCGAGCGGCGGCATGCCCTTGCCGTCGGGGTAGCCGGCATCCGCCAGCAGCTTCTTGGCGCGCACCGGATCGAAGGCGACCGGCGTGATGTTCGGGTTGTAGCCGGCCACGCCCGGCGTCGTCACGCCGTGCAGCGGGAAGGCCGCATCGTTGTAGAGCCCCTTGATCATGGCATTGCGGTCGAGCGAGAGTGAAATCGCCTCGCGCACCCGCTTGTCCTTGAAGGGCGCATAGAGATTTTGGTTCATGCCGATGTAGCGCGACTGGGCGCGCGGACTGCTGACGAGCTGGTCCTTGTAGCGCGGATCCTTGAGCGCGCGCCGCATGGCGTCCTCGGTCAGATAGGAGAAGTCGAGCTCGCCCGCATCGTACATGGACAGCATCGTGTCACCGGACGGAACGATCGGCATCATCACGCCATCGATCTTGGGCGCGCCGCCCCAATAGTCCTTGTGCGCGTCGAGCTTGATCTCGACGCCGCGCTTCCAGTGCACGAACTTGTAGGGGCCGGTGCCGGCCGAAACCTTGCTCCACCACTCCGGTCCATGCTCGGCAATCACCTGCGAATCCATGAAGTAGAACGGATAGATCGAGAACAGCACGTCCGGTTCGGTCAGACGGATCTCGATCGTGTGGGCATCGATCACCTTGACCCCCGCCAGCTCCTTCGCCTCGCCCTTCTGCAGGGCGTCGGCGCCGACCACCTTCTTCAGATAGGTCGTGGTCAGGCCGCCCTTCATGCCCGGCGTCATGAGGGTATCCATGGTGAACTTGACGTCCTTGGCCGAGAATTCCCGACCGGTGTGGAATTTGACGCCGCGGCGGAGCGTGAAGAGCCAGACCTTGCCGCCCTCGCTCGATTCCCACTTGGTTGCCAGCGCCGGCACGATCGAGCCGTCATCGGCGACCGCGCTGAAGCCCTCGTAGATGTTGTTGAGGACATCGCCGGCGATGATCTCCGAATAGGTGATCGGCTCCATCATGGCGGGATCGGCGCGCAGATTGGTGCGGAAGGTCTTGGCGTCGACAACCGACGTCAGGCCGAAAGCGAATACCGCTCCGACCACCGCGCCGAGCAAGGTCATCGGCCGGGAAGAAATCAATGGCTCCTCGACGTTCCAAGTGGAAATGAGGATGTGTTGAAAGGCGCATTCGCGCCTTGCATGCTGACATGGGTTCAGCATGGGAGGATGGCGTGGAAGCGCGGGACGTGTTCGCATTGGGGCTCGGC